>JAYRVQ010000235.1:0-4207 GCA_041918465.1 Anaerolineales bacterium | reverse complement strand
GGGATGGGTTGGGGGATGAACTGATTGGGTTGGTCTGGAAGCGGTTGCTGTTCTTTGGGATTGTTGACCTGGTGCAAAAATTGATCGAGGCCTTTGACAGAACCTGTCTGTTGGTAGTAATCGGTTACAACTGCCGCGAAGTCGGCGCGCTGTTGTTCGAGGATGAGTTCGTTGAGGCGCGTAGCATTGGTGAGGCGGATGGACACCGCTACGATGGCCGCGGCGGTGACAGCGATGAGGAGAAAGGCGAGGGTGAGTTTGCGGGTAAGGGTCATGATTCTCTGCCACAGATTTCACGGATTTCCACAGACTTTTTATCCGTGATAATCGGTGAAATCCGTGGCTGAATTTATTCTGCTCGGAAGCGATAGCCGACGCCGAAGACAGTTTCGATGTATTCCGGTTCGGCAGGGTTGACTTCAATCTTGGCGCGTAAATTGCGGATGTGAACGTTGAGCGTGCGTTCGAGGCCTGCGAAGCCGCTATCGGCAAGTTTCTCGGAAATGTGCTCGCGGGTGAAGACGCGTCCCGGCGCGGACATGAGCAGGGCGAGGAGATCGAATTCGAGCGGGGTCAGGTCAGCGGGGGAACCGCGCATGGTAACGGTATGCGTCGGAGGGTCCAGGCTGAGATCGCCAGCAGACAGGATTCGGTTCGGGTCGGACGCGGCCTCTCCACGTCGAAGGACGGCGCGCACGCGCGAGACCAGTTCGCGCATCCGAAACGGCTTGATGACGTAGTCGTCCGCGCCCAGTTCGAGTCCCAGCACGGCATCGGTCTCCTCCTCTTTGGCGGTGATGACGATGACGGGCGTCTGTTTTTCCTTGCGATACTGGCGCAAGAATTCGAAACCGTCCATCTGTGGCATCATGATGTCGAGCAGGATCAAGTCGGGGGTGGAGTGGCGCGCGGCGTAGATGGCCTCCTGCCCGTTGGCGGCGGTGACAACGCGGAAGCCTTGCTGGGTAAGATAGTCCTGCAAAAGCGTTCGAACGCTGGCTGTGTCGTCCACGACGAGAATGGTTTTCATGCCAAAATGATACACGAGAATGGTTCAGATTTGGCGTAGAAAAATCCACCGAAACCATATTGGGCTTCGGTGGATTGGACCGTTCATTCCTTTTTCTTTAGGTTCGAACGTGCCCGTTGGGACAGATCTTGGATGAGGATACGCAGGGCGGGTGTGGCGGATGTGTCACTGGCCTGCACTGAGTGGATAATGTTTTCGGTCTCGACTGTGATGGCGTATTTCATTTCGTCAGGCGCGGGATGGGTCACCAGACTTTCGGGCAGGCCGAAGAAATTTGCATCGTCCAGCGCGCGGCGAATGGACTCGACTTGCTCGATGGGAAGATCAGTTGTGTCAATATCCAAACTGACCCTGCGTCCCATGATCCCGCCGGTTTGTTCAAAACGGATGTGCATGGCGGCCTCACGGATTGCGGACTTGCAGGCCGAAGACGCGCAGGACCGAGTTCAGGCAACCGTCCCCGCTGGATGCGCCTCCGACGGTGATGCCAACTTCCGACCAGCCTTTTCTGACGGCCATCTGCTCGAGGCTGTCTGTGCCAAATAATTCGCCCGCCGCTTCAAAGGTCCGGTCTGCCGCGTTTTGGAAGTTGGATGTTGCCTGAAGTTTATCGGTCAGAGTTTTGTACCAGATCAGGCCGGCTTTTTCCCAGGCGTTTCCGCCAATCTCGATGGCGGTCACATAAAATGCATGGTTTGGGATGCCCGAGTTGATGTGAACGCCGCCATTATCTTCGATGGTGTTAACGTAATCTTTCATATGGCCAGGTTGCGGATCTTTGCCGAGTACGGGATCATCATACGCTGTCCCCGGCGCTTTCATGGAGCGGATGCCCACACCATTGACATTGGATGTGAACAATCCTTCGCCGATGATCCAGTTGGCTTGTGCGGCCGTCTGTCCCTGCTGATACTGTTTGACGAGCGACCCGAACACATCCGAAAATGACTCGTTCAACGCACCCGATTGAGTCAGGTAAGCCAGGTTGGCTTCATGCTGGGTAACACCGTGGGTCAACTCGTGGCCGATGACATCCAGGCAGGCGGTGAAGCGGTTGAACAGGCGCTGGTCAACGGGCAGGTCCTCATCCCCATCCCCATAAACCATTTGCTGTCCATCCCAAAAGGCGTTGTCGTAACCCTTCTGGTAATGGACAGTGGAATTGAGCGGCATACCGACATTGTCAATGGAATCCCGTGCATAGACATCAAAAAACAGATCATAGGTGACGCCTGAACCATCATAGGCTTCATTGACTGCCGCGTCCGAGGAGGCGGGATCACCCTCACCGCGGGCTTTGACACCGGGCAGTTGAGAGCCTTGCTGGGCGCTGTAGACAGTCCGTTGCTTTCCCCCTCCTATGGCGGCCATGGCCGCCGCAGTCACATAATCCTTGAGCTCCCGTAACGCGCGGCGCTGGCCGCGCATCTGCTCTGATGTAAGAATGGTTCGGACGGCCATATCGCGCTGTTTCTGTGAACCGTTCCGCGCGATTTCCTGTAACATGTGCGGAGGGACAATACATAGAATGGGTAAATGGTGGTGCATGGTTTCTCCTTTCGTTACGGTACCTGATAACAGTATACACACCTGCATGGCATATTTCAATCCCCTCCGAACCCTGATCTGCCGCCTGCATGGCGTGGGAAATTTACCCCAACTAAACCAATTCTTAACCAGGGTTTCCTAAAATAAGGACAGGTCCAAAGGAGAACCCTCATGAAAAAACATCTGCCCGCTCTTGCCATCCTCGCCATCATGCTCCTCTCGGCGGCATTACACTTTTGGAACATCGACGCCATCGGCGACTCGAACGCGTATTACACCGCCGCGGTCGAATCCATGACGCAATCCTGGCACAATTTCTTCTATGCCTCCGCGGAACCGGGCGGCTCCGTCACCGTGGATAAGCCTCCGCTGGGACTTCAAATCGAAACGTTGTTCGCACTCGTTTTCGGCGTGAGCGGATTTTCCACCGTACTGCCGAACATCCTCGCGGGTGTTCTCAGCGTGCCGCTTCTTTATCTTCTCGTCAAAAAACATTTCGGCACCGTCGCAGGACTCGTCGCCGCGCTGGTTGTTGCCACCACCCCCGTTGTCTTCGCGGCGGATCGTAACAACACACAAGATGGCTTGCTGACCTTCTTCCTTTTACTTGCGGCGTGGGCATTCATCAAAGCCGTCGAATCAGGCAAGGCGCGCTGGCTCTTCCTCGGCGCGGTCATCGTCGGCCTCGGCTTCAACATCAAAATGCTCCAGGCCTACCTGCCCGTCCCCGCCTTCTTCGCGCTGTATTTCCTCGGCGCGAAAACGCGTTGGCTGAAAAAGATCGGTCTCAGTCTCGCGGCACTGGCAGTGATGGTCGCAGTTTCGCTCTCGTGGGCGCTGTATGTGGATTCCGTTCCCGCGGACGAACGTCCCTACATCGGCTCATCGAGCGACAACACTGTCATGGGATTGATCACCGGCCACAATGGGACTTCACGACTCTTCGGCGGACGCAACAACCCATTCACGCCTCGCGCGGGACTTCAAACTGCTCCCGCTACCGACGGGCCTGACGGCTTCAACCCGAACGCGAGTCCCGACAACCCTAATGGACAAGTCTCTGCCAACGATGGAGGGCAGTCCCAGCCGATGTTCAGTTGGGAGACGGGCGCGCCGGGTCTTTGGCGATTCTTCCAGCCACCACTCGGCGCGGAAATGTCGTGGTTGTTGCCATTCGCCTTGTTTTCTCTGTTTGTGATCGCGTTCCAATCCCGCGTTAAACTTCCGGTCGAGTCAGGCGCGCATCTTGGCCTGCTTCTGTGGGGCGGATGGCTGATGACGTGCGTGGCGTTCTTTAGCATGGTCTCTGGCATTTTCCATTCATATTACGTGGTGATGCTGGCGCCCGCGCTGGGTGGCATCGTCGGCGGTGGATTCGGTTATTTATGGCGGAATCAAGCCGAAGGTCGGATTGGAAGCGGATGGTTGCTCACGCTCGGGATCGCGGTCACGGTCGCATTTCAGATCTATCTGTCATGGCAGTATGGCGTCAACGCGGTCTGGATGCCGCTGGCGTTCCTGCTCGTTGCTTTGGCGACTGTCCTGTTCTTCATTCAATTGTTTCGATCTCTGACGCTTTTGCCGCGAGCCGCGTTTTCTTTATTGCTGGTCGCGCTGATGATCATTCCG
>JAYRVQ010000234.1:0-2596 GCA_041918465.1 Anaerolineales bacterium | reverse complement strand
GTCAACACATCCACTTCGGTGCGCAACTTTTTCAGATGCTCCTTGTGCGCCACGCCAAAGCGTTGCTCTTCGTCAATCACTACCAGTCCCAAATCTTTAAATTGCACATCGGACGAAATCAGGCGATGCGTGCCGATGACGATGTCCACTTCGCCCATCGCGAGCCGTAGCAACACGTCGTCCTGTTCCTTCGCGGTGCGGAAGCGCGAGAGCATCTCCACCTTCATGGGGAACGCGGCCAGCCGTTGCAAAAAGGTCTCGTAATGTTGTTGCGCCAGCACGGTCGTCGGCACAAGGATTGCGACCTGCTTGCCATCCATCACAGATTTGAACGCGGCGCGCAACGCGACTTCGGTTTTTCCATAGCCCACGTCGCCGCACAGCAGGCGATCCATCGGGCGCGGATTTTCCATGTCGCGCTTGATCTCGACCAGCGCGCGCGCCTGGTCGTCGGTCTCCACGTACGGGAACGAGTCTTCGAGTTCGCGCTGCCAGTTCGTATCGGGCGAAAACGCGTGACCGACCGACACGTGACGACGCGCGTACAGATCGAGCATCTCCTCGGCGACTTTCTTGACCGCCTCCTTGACGCGTCCCCGCTTCTCGATCCACGCCTGACCTCCGAGTCGATCCAGCGACGGGGAGCCGCCATCCGCCCCGACGTAGCGCGTGAGCCGATCCGCCTGGTGGACGGGGACGTAAAGCGTATCGCCATCTTCGTACTCGACCGACAAAAACTCGCGCTCGTGTCCCTCGAGTTGACGCTGGACGAGTCCCGCGAAGCGCCCGACGCCGTGGTCAACGTGGACGACGTGGTCGCCCGCCTGGAGGTCCGCGTAGACCGCTTCGGGAGTCTCGACGGCGGGGCGGGCGCGCGCGCGCGGAGTGGGTCGCTCCCACCCGAAGATCTCCGAGTCGGTGATGAGGAAGAGGTCGCCGAGAGTCCAGCCTTCGGTGAGGGAGGCTTCCAGGAAAATTGGAGATTGGACGCTTTGCGTGGTGATTGAGGCACGCTGCGACCAGAGTTCTTCGAGACGCGAGCGTTGACGCGAGACGATCACGACTTGTTTGCCATTGTCCACGAGTTGCGCGAGGTAATCTTCAAATGGTTTCAATCTTCCCGCAAAGCGTTCAATGTGGCCGAATTTACTCACCAACGAATCGCTATCCGCTGAAAACTGATCACTCTCCCCCACGCGCCCCAACTCCACCATCGCCCTATCGCCAATCGAATCCGCCAACTCAGACCATGTCAGATATGGGATAGGGAAGTCCGCGCTGAGAGTCCCTTCTTCGATGGACTCTTTGCGGAAGCGGACGGCCTGCTCCTCTACCTCCTGCATCATGCCTTCGACGAGGCTTAGGTCGTCCACGGCGATCAATGACTTGGACGGAAGGTAATCGAAGAGAGACGCGGGGAAAGTGTGGAGGAGGGGGAGGTGGAATTCGGAGAGGGTTTCAGGTTCCAGGTTCCAGGTTTCAGGTTCCTGTGTACTTGTGTGCGTGTTTACTTGCGTACTTCCTACAAACTCCCGCGCGGGCGTGACGAGGACGGATTCGAGTTTCGCAATCGTCCGCTGTGTTGTTGGGTCGAACTTGCGGATGGTTTCGATTTCGTCACCGAAGAAATCCAGGCGGACGGGTTGACTCTCGGCCATCGGCCAGATATCCAGCAGGCCGCCGCGATGGGAGAATTGACCCGCTTCGAGGACGGTATCGCTGCGCTGGTAGCCAATCTCCGCCCAGGCGCGGATGAGCGTCTCGGGCTGGATGGACTGCCCCGCCGAAAGTTTCTTGCAGGCTTTGAGATAGTCGCGGCGCGGCAAGGTGCGCGTCATTATGGCGCGGGCGGAAGCGACGATGACAGGCGGAGTGGGAGGTTTTTCGGTAAATGGTAAGTGGTATGCGGCGAGGGCGGTGAGCGTTTGCAAACGTTCGCGTCGCGTGGACACGCCCCATGGAGACTGTTCATAGAAAAGCGGATTGGGTTCCGCAAAGAGATAACGCGGCGCTTCGGGGAGCCAGAAACCGAGTTCATCGAACAGAGCGAGGGCATGGTCGGCGCGGTCAGTGATGAGCAGGATCGGTTGGTTCAGGTCCGCGTGGAGGGAAGCGAGGACGGGCAAGCGCGCGGAACGAGGCAGGCCGAGGGGATGCGCGGTTAAATTTGCCAGCAAAGATTTATATGGTGGCAAGGATCGAATGTGAGAAGTGAGAAGTTGGGAAGACACAGTTGCGATTTAGGAGATGCGAGTCAGGAAAAACTGTTTTATGGAAATCGCCGTCCTGAGCGGAGGGTCGAGTAGCCCGTGTTTTTCGGGCATACCGAGACCCGAAGTCGAAGGACGGGTCACATGTGCAAGCGTTGTTTCATATACCTGCCCTTCGACTTCGGGACGGACAAGCACCGCCCTGCGCTCAGGGCAGTGGGTTGGATGGAACCACCAAACTATCAAACTACTCAACTACCGAGCCACCATTGAACTTATTCATCGCCGCGTTCAAGCCGTTGATGATAAATTCCTGCACGGCATCCGCGGCGCGGTCGAGAGTCTCAGAGACGATGAGCAGGTCGGCACGGGAGAAATCTTGCAGG
>JAYRVQ010000233.1:0-7517 GCA_041918465.1 Anaerolineales bacterium | reverse complement strand
CCTGATCCAAAGGATGTGGAAGCCAATCTCTTCCTGCGTGACATCTATGATTTCTTTGCCAATAATCGTCCGGTATTATCCAGTGTGCAGGGCTTGCAGGAGTCGGTGCATCGATCCGTGGTGGAATCGACTGAGGAACGCGCAGCTCTCGTGCGCCAACGCGCCGGCTTGTTCGGCGTGATGGCAGTGCTGGGTTTGGTGTTGGCGATCATCGCGCCGTTCATGGGAAGTGGATTGATGTAATGCCAGGTTCACGAACTCCGAATATGTATCATCCCTTCTGGCGTTCACTTGCCTATTGGATCTTCGTCACAGCGGCTGTCCTTGCTGCGTTTTTCATCGTCCGCAAACTGACTCTCTGTTGGACCCTGACTGCCCTACCAGGTGTGCCACCCGCAGAGTGCGCTTTACAAAACCAACCATCGTCCGATCTGCCGGCGCTGCCCGATCCTGCTACTGCAAACAATCTTCCAGTCGAATTATCCGCACCGGAAATGGAATTGCCCAAATGGGACGGCGCCAGCCGGATCAACATCGCTTTCTTTGGTTTGCGTGGCGACGATGGACAAGGGGAAGGCTGCCCGACCTGCACCGATACGATCATGGTTTTGACCGTGGACCCCGTCACAAAAACTGCCGGCATGTTGTCCATCCCACGTGATATGTGGGTCAACATTCCCGGCGCAGGATACAGCCGCATCAACACCGCTTGGGCAATTGGCGAGAATGCCAAACTTCCAGGCGGTGGACCACAACTTGCAATGCAGACCGTCTCGCAATTCATCGGCGTGCCAATTCATTACTATGTGCAGGTGGATTTTGGGACGTTTGTGTCGTTCATCAATCTGATCGGCGGCATCGATGTGTATGTCGAGGAACGTATGGTGCTCGATCCGCTCGGCGCGGGACAGGATCATTTTGTATTGAAGCCGGGAGATTATCGCCACCTGACCGGACCGCGCGCCCTGGCATATGCACGCTGCCGGCATGAATCACAGGGCTGTTCGGGCGGGGATGTGGGTCGTGCCAAACGCCAGCAACAGGTCATCCTTGCGATCCGTGACAAGGTACTGGAAGGGGAAACCTTTGCTACCTTGATTACCCAGGCACCGCAGTTGTATGCAGAATTTTCATCAGGCATCCACACCAACCTGTCACTGGAGGATGCAATCCAACTGGCAGTGTTGGCGAAAGACATTCGGGTGGATGACATCAAGAGAGGCGTGATCGATTCGACGATGGCGAACCCGGCGGATACAACCATCAACGGTGTGCAGGCAAACGTCCTGCGTCCAGTCCCGGATCTTATTCGCATCCTGAGGGATGAAATCTTTGTCCCAGGCGGTCCACTTAGCCCAATGGCGCAAGGTGATCCAGTGGCGCTGATGCAATCTGATCAGGCGAAGGTCAGGATTATCAATAACACCTATACTGCCGGTTTGGAGCAACGCACAGCCACCCTCCTGACCGCGCAAGGTATGCAGGTGGTGGAATATGGCGTGCCAACCGGCGCATCAAACACCACGAAAATAATTCTTTACTCTTCAAAGTTATATGCCCTGCGGTATTTGACGGAACTCCTTGGGGTGGGAAGTCAGCAGATCACCATCCAGCCTAATCCAGCGTCCACAGTGGATATGGAGATCCGACTTGGAGAGGATTGGGTAGGCAGAGTCCCGAGCGGGTATTAGCCCATCCACTGGTTCTAAAAACAAAAACGCCCCGTATCCGTCGGAGCGTTCGAAGGGAGAAATTCAAAGCCCATTTTTATTTGAGAAAATGCTTGACTTTTAATTATTCCTGTTCTAAAATACAATTTAGATTAGACTAAATTTATCGGCTTTATCTGTATTGGAGGCATGTATGAAAAACCAACTAAGTCGGCGGGATTTCCTGAAACTGGGGGCTTTTGGTGTGATCGGGGCTGGAGGCGCAACTGCCATCATGCAGTCCAAAGGTAAATCCCACTCACGCCATAACCTCCCTCCCATGCAAGACATGGATCATGGGGGCGGTGTCATTCCTGGTACGGGGGATGTGGACTATGAAAAAAACGGCTTTAATCCGGGAGACATACTCACTGACTTCGACTATGGAAAAGTATCCATTCTTCCCGATGGCAGAACCCTGCGTGAATATGAAATCACGGTCATCAACAAGAACATAGAAGTTGTGCCTGGCATCGAATACCCCGCCTGGACGTATAACGGGCGCATTCCGGGACCGACCATTCGTTGTACGGAAGGCGACTTGATCCGCATCACGATGACCAACGGAAGCAACCATCCTCATAGCATGCACTTTCACGGTTTCCACCCGGGCAACATGGATGGCGTGCCCGGTTCGGGACCAGGCGGATATGTCGAACCTGGCGACAGTTTTACCTACGAGTTTGATGCGGAGCCATTCGGTCTGCATCTCTATCATTGTCATGTCTTTCCGCTGGCGCGCCATATTGCCAAGGGTTTATATGGCACGTTCATTGTGGATCCCAAGGAAGGTCGCTCACCCGTGGATCGTGAAATGGTCATGGTCATGAGCGGCTTCGATGTGGATTTCGATGATGTCAACGATTTCTATGCCGTCAATGCCATTCCCTTTTACTATCAGAATCATCCGATCCAGATCAAAGTCGGCGAGAAGATCCGCATCTATCTTGTGAACATCCTGGAATTTGATCTGCTCAATTCCTTCCACCTGCATGCCAATTTCTTCCATTACTACCCAACAGGTACCAGCCTGACCCCCTCCGAGTTCACGGACACGATCATTCAAGGTCAAGCCCAACGCGGGATACTGGAGTTCTCATACAAATATCCCGGCATGTACATGTTTCATGCTCACGTAACCGAATTTGCCGAATTGGGCTGGAACGGCATGTTCGAAGTAACCGAATAGTTTAGAGGTATGTCATGACTCAAAGTCCATCCAATCGCTTCACCTTCCGGACCTTTATCCTGCTGCTCATCCCGATCATTCTTCTCGTCGGCGTGATCGTCCTCTTCCTTTCCACAGGGGGAGGATTGAATCTCGACTCTGCCGCGCCGGTTGAGAATCTGGATATCGAGCGGTATGTTCTCAAACAAGGCAGCATCGAATTGCAGGTGCGCAACACGAGTCCGGAAGAAATTACCATCGCCCAGGTCATTGTGAATGATGCGGTCATGCCATTCGAGGTGTATCCAGATGCAGTCGTCCCTCGATTGGAGCGTGCCACCATTACCATCGCTTATCCGTGGTCGTATGGTGAGGCATATGGCTTGATCATCTTTACCGGAAATGCCATTCCCTTCACAGTGGACATCCCGGTTGCGTTCGAAACGCCTCAACCGGACACCGCCACCTTCTGGGGATTCACACTCATCGGTTTGTATGTCGGCGTAATCCCGGTCTTTCTGGGAATCTTCTGGTTTCCGGCGTTGCGACAAATGGGACGCCGGACCATGACCTTCCTGATGGCGGCAACGGCGGGTCTGCTGGTCTTTCTTGGGCTGGACACGGTCGCAGAAGCGCTGGAGTTTGCCGGGAAGATCCCTTCCTCCTTTCAGGGGATCGGCTTGATCGGAATCGGTGGAGTGGCAACCTTCCTGTTGTTGGAGGCGATCTCGAAACGCCAGTCTGAAATCACCGGCAACGAAGCGGATAAGCGGCTGGCTATCGCCTTTGTGATCGCGGTCGGCATCGGCATTCACAACCTTGGAGAAGGGCTGGCAATAGGCGCTGCTTATAACGTCGGCGAAATTGCTCTGGGCACTTTCCTGGTGGTGGGTTTCATCATCCAGAACATTACTGAAGGATTGGGCATCATTGCGCCAGTCCTGCGTGATAGACCCGGGGTCGGCAGACTGGCGATCATGGGGTTGGTCGGTGGAGCGCCTGCCATTCTGGGAGCCTGGATCGGAGGATACACCCCCTCGCCCTTCCTGACGGTGCTGTTCCTGGCCATCGGCGCAGGCGCGATTTTCCAGGTGATCTACGAAATCGCCAAACTGATTCAAAAGGATACACAGCGTGAAGCCATGCCCATCATTGTCTTTAGCGGAGTCCTGACCGGTATGATGATGTTGTGGGTCACCGGGTTGTTGATCAAATAGGAGCCTTCCAATGGAATCGTCCCTGACCATATCCATTCAGGATTACCTGAAACATATTTACGAGTTGACGGAAGGCGGTGAGAATGCCAGCACGAATGCCCTTTCCGAACGGCTCAACGTCAAGCCGGCATCCGTGACGAACATGGTTCAAAAACTTGCCGCCGCGCAGCCCGCCCTGGTCGAATACCAAAAGCATCAGGGCGTCACGCTGACCAAAGAGGGCAGGAAAGCCGCCTTGGAGGTTATCCGGCATCATCGTCTCCTGGAAGCCTGGCTGGTGCAGACGTTGGGCTATTCGTGGGATGAAGTCCATGAGGAGGCAGAACGCCTTGAGCACGTCATTTCGGAGGATTTTGAACGGCGGATGGCAGCGGCAATGGGACATCCCCTGCGCGACCCGCACGGGGAGTTGATCCCCACCGCCGATCTGGTCATGCCATTGGAGGATTCGACCCCTCTCTCCGCCCTGCGCCCGAAACAAAAGGCGAAGATCCAATGTGTAAAGAATGCAGATGCGGAATTGCTCCGCCATCTTGAAGGTCTTGGACTCCTTCCCGGCGCACAGATCGTGATCGTTGACTATTCATCGTTCGATCACAATCTGACCGTGAAGTCCGGGACAAAGGTCAGCGTTCTTGGACTAAATATTACCGGCAAGATATTTGTTGACTATCTTGGTTAAGAGAGTTGTATGTTGAAGAAAAGTATTTTCCTTTTAATATTGGTTTTCCTGTCAGCCTGTCAGTCCGGCGGACCGTCCACCAAACTCACAGTGGAGTTGAGCGATTTTGCAATTACCCCCAATCAACTGTCCGTGCCAGCCGGTGCAGAAATCCAGATCAAGGTTGTCAACAATGGCACCGTGGAGCATAACTTCTATATCATGCAATATGGCGTGGATGTCGGTGATATGTTTGATGAAGAGGATATTGCCAATGCGTACTGGGAGGTGGATGCCCAACCAGACGAGAGTGTGGAATTAAGTTTCACAGCGCCCGACCAACCGGGTACCTACCAGATTGTCTGTGGGATGCCAGGGCATTTGCAGGCAGGCATGGTTGGAACGCTCGAAGTTGTCAAATAGAGATATCTGAAAGTTCAACAAAGACGGGAGAGCAAAACTCTCCCGTCTTTATTTTATGTTCCTTGATGCCTATGGCTGGCTCTCCAACATGAGACCAGCCTCTTGCCAGGCGGTTGTGCCTCCCTCCAGCATCCAGACATTTGTGTATCCCTGGACTAATAGTGTAGCAACCGCTTTTTTTGCCATGCCGGATGTCAGGCAGTAGACAAGGATCTTAGCATCCTTATCGGCTGGTAATTTATCCGTGTTTTGTTCGATCTGATCATACGCCAGACGAACATCCGTATCCGGGATGTCTCCCTCCCAAGGGGTATGAACATTGATCATGGTGAAATCCTTGTCTTCCAGCATGGTCTGTAATTCCTGCACAGATACCACTCGATAAGGAATGCCATTCATTTCAGCCTGGATACCGATCTGTTCCTGTGGCTGGCAGGCCACAAGCGAAAACAAACCGATGCCAATCAGTACCAGGCATACATTTAATCGTGCAAACATTGCGTCTCCTAATGTGTTTCTTTCTTTCATGGCTCGACGGGATAACCGGCAGTCATCCAGGCTTCAAAACCGCCGAGCATTGGGGTAACCTTACTGAAGTCATTTTCAAGCAGTATGGACGCCGCACGGGCGCTCGATTCTTCGCTTGGTCAGGTACAGTAGGTAATGATCCATTGTGCTTTATCCAACTCCGCCAGACGCGTTTCAAGTTCGGCAAGTGGAATGTTGATCGCACCGGCAACATGGGCGGCTTGATACGCTTCCACGGAACGTACATCCACTACGATAGCGGCGCCTTCCTCCAACGCAGCCTTGGCGTCGGGCAGGCTTACACGTGGAATATCTGGGTACGTCTCCTCTTCATGGGATGTAACAGACGTCGGGGTGGCGGGAACGTTTTGATTTGCCCACAGGATCGCGGCGGCAATCAATAGGAGTCCGCCGCCAAGTGCGAGAAAGAGCGGAACAGGGGACTTTTGATTCTTTCTTTTCTTCATCTAAACTCCATAAGTAACTCGGGCTAAAGTTAAACCATCGATGTGACCTTTACGGACATCGAAGGGGACGCTGTAATCAAGCGAAATATACGGTTGAAAGCTTAAGCGATGGGGGGACGTAAAATGGGAAAGGCGCGTTCCAATGAATGCAAATTGATCCGTATATTCACTTGCTGTATGATTTCATGGTTCGGATCTGTTGGGCACGGCGCAGAATGAATTCCTGTTTGCAACTGACATATCAGGCAAAGATCCAGGTTGGTTGCCCTGGCATCTTCCTGTGACTGTGACAAGCATTCGCACAGGGATGCGGCTGGAAACAAATGTGCAGACAACCCCACCAGAAGAAAAACCAGTGTCACAATCAGGAGAACACGATGAGATCCATTCATACTTTACAATGAGATTGCCTTCCGAAGGAACATTATACTTTGGACGGCAATCTCAAAGATGAAAGTTTGTTTAGGGTTCGCGTATCGGAACTTCGATTGTCCAGTCTCCTGCTTTTTCAAAGTTAAGTGTCATGGTAATCGTGTCGCCAACCTTCAAATCCTGCGTCAAACCAACGAGCATGACGTGCAAGCCGCCAGGCTTGAAAATGATCTCCTGTTGCGCAGGGATAGGCAAAGCCTCCTGCATTTGCATCGACATCACGCCATTGTCATCCATCATACTCATGTGTACCTCGGCAGCAGATGCGACGTCCGTGCTGGCGCTGAGCAATGTATCATCCGCGTCGGTCGCATTACTGATAATGAAATATACCGCGCCGTTATCGCCCGAAGCGGCAGGGCGAGCCCAGGCATCCATTACCTTGAATTCGCCCGACTTTGCACATCCACTGACCAACAATGTTGCCAGCAGGATTGCGGAAATCAAAAGTTTGTTTTTCATATGTGTCCTTCTTGAAAATAGAATTTGACTTTCATCGTCTACTTTGAACCTTTGGTTCGCAGCAAGACGCCTGGATAAACCAGTATTGTTCAGTCGTTTTTTTTGTCAATGACAACCTCATCAAGGCGACATACCCTCATGATTCGTTTCTGTCGGTTCGTCCGTTACAGGCGGAAACCCTTTACGAACCAGAAGGTCCTGCATGGCAGCAATTTCGCTTGTTTGTGCATTGACGATGGATTGTGCTAATGCCAACACTTCGGGGCTTTTGGCGCTCTCCAGCGCCGCCTCCCCCATGAGCACTCCACCACGGTGGTGGACAATCATCAATTGCAGGAATAATCCATCGGCTTCCACACCCTGCAATTCGCGTAATTCATTCAACTGCGCCTGGGTGGCCATCCCAGGCATTCCACCATTGACCGGCATGTCCATCCACATCATAGCCGG
>JAYRVQ010000232.1:0-1763 GCA_041918465.1 Anaerolineales bacterium | reverse complement strand
GGAGCTGGCGGCGGCGCGCCGCCCGATATGGGCGGAGGCGGCGTCCCAGGCCAGATGCCTGGCGGAGAATCTATCAATCCAGAACAGATCGCCACGGCACAGGCCGCGCGTTCCGAACAGGGAGGCGGCAATATGATGTTGTCCAATCTGATTAACGCGCTCATTCAGTATTTGCAAAAACTGGCTGGCTCCTGAACACATCTCCGAAAGTAGAACTTTCGGATTCCTGCCACATTGGGAATCCCGAAGTTCCGCTTCGGGGCTTTACTGAAAAAGAAAACAATATTATCGAATGCCCGCTGGTATACTCACAAAGAAGGTGCGCATGACAAAAACCATCCTCGTTGTGGACGATGAAAAACGGCTGGTCTCCCTCGTGGAAAGTTATCTCACGCAGGAGGGCTACCGCGTCGTCAGCGCGCACGATGGGAAGGAAGCCCTCGCCGTCGCGCGCCGCGAACATCCCGACCTGATCATCCTCGACCTGATGATGCCCGAAATGGACGGATACGGATTCATGCGCGCCCACCGCGCCGAACAGAACACGCCCATCATCCTGCTCACCGCCCGCGTAGACGATGAGGAGCGCGTCATCGGGCTGGAACTCGGCGCGGACGATTACGTCACCAAGCCGTTTCGTCCACGCGAACTTGTCGCACGCGTACGCGCGGTGTTGCGCCGCGCGGGAGGAACGGAAACCGCCGCGAAGGTCCTGCAAGTGGCGGATATCCGTCTCGACCGCGAAGCGCGGCAGGTGAAAGTCCGCGGCCAGTTCCTCGAGTTGACTCCCTCCGAGTTCGACCTGCTGGCCGCGTTGATGTCCGCACCAGGACGCGTCTTTTCACGTCTTGACCTGCTCGACATCATCCAGGGCGTCCGTTACGAAGGCTACGAACGGACAATCGACACGCACATCAAAAACCTGCGCGCCAAGATCGAAGCCGACCCGCGCGACCCGCGCTACATCGAGACGGTCTACGGCGTGGGCTATCGCTTCGCGAGGGAATAATGCGATCCATCACCCTCAAACTCATCCTCGGCTTCCTTGCCATCGGACTGGTCAGCATTTTTATCGTCATCCTGCTGGCGCGGCAGAACACGCGCGATGAATTCACCCGCTTCGTGACCAATCGCCGCGGCGAAGACCTCGTCACCGAACTGACAAATTACTACCAGACCAACGGTTCGTGGGATGGTGTTCAGGATGCCTTTGCTCCCAATGCACAACCCGACGGAGAAATGCCATATCCATCCTTCACCATTGCCGATGAGAACGGCTACGCCCTCTTCAACGGCGGTGGATTCCACGCGGGCGAAGAAATCCCGAAGCACGATTTCGAATTTGGCATCCCCATCGAAACGAACAATCAGACAGTGGGCATCCTCATCATGGAGCGCATGCCTTTCCCTGGCACGCCGCGCGAAGAAGAATTCATCCAACGCATCAACCTCTTCCTCCTTTACAGCGGACTCGGCGCGGCCCTCTTCGCGCTTCTGCTGGGCATCCTGCTCTCGCGCACGATTTCGCGCCCCATCCGCGAATTGACGCGCGCCACCCATGCCGTTTCTGAGGGCGATCTCAATCAGCAAGTCCCCGTCCGCTCGAAAGATGAACTCGGCGAACTGGCCCGCGCTTTCAACAAGATGAGCGCCGAACTCTCGCGCTCCATCAACACGCGCAAGCAGATGACCGCCGACATCGCCCATGAACTCCGCACGCCCCTCAGCCTCATCCTCGGCCACGCCGAAGCCGTCCACGATGG
>JAYRVQ010000231.1:0-3959 GCA_041918465.1 Anaerolineales bacterium | reverse complement strand
TGCCCACCACCTCGGCCTCTTCGCTTCATTTCTGGATGGGAGGCTGGTCGCTGGTAACCAAACCATCAGTCCGTAGACGAAGATCCAGAACGGCGCCTGGGTGAGGTTCAACGTTCCCGCGAACTGCTCCTCGGCCAGAAAACCTGTCAGCCCGAAGAGCAGAAAGACTTCGGCGGGAGTGAAGTTCCAGCGCGAGAGCATCCATGCCCAGGCGATGAACATCGGCACGAAAACCACCACGCTATGGAGCGCGACCACATCGAGATAATTCGCGGAGGCTGTGATGTACGCCGCGCCGAGGGGGACTCCGAACAGGGGCGCGAGATTGGTCATCGAAACGGTGACCGCCTCCTCGGTCAGCGCGAGAAGCGTGCAGAAGAGAATGAACTTCACCGTCCACGAGAGTCGAATCCCCAGCATAAAGTCGCGGACGCGGTCGCGCATCCGCCACATCAGCGTCCCACCAAGAATGATCCACAGGAGCACGAGGCCCGCGCCCATGAAGATGACGGCGCGGCTGTTTGGTCCCATGCCGAAAATGGCGACGAGGAGCACGAAGAGAGTGGAGACTACCGTCCACGCGGCGAGAAAGCGGATGAGGTTGGCGAGGGTGAGATGACGCGCCATATGTTTATTACAGCAACGGCGAAGGGTTTGTTGCAAAAAAAGTAGAGCGAGATGTTAAAAAATGCGTCGCACCCAACCTCGGGGATTTCTCCCGTCTGTGAGGTGCGACGCATTCGCGTTTAGGCGGCAACCGACTCTTTCTTCTTTCGCTTCGGCGCTACGGCTTCACCTACCGTGAACGTGAGCACATTCTTCTTCTCGTCCACATCCACCAGTACGGTTGCTCCGCCGGGGAATTCTCCTGCCAGCAGTTTCATCGAAAGCGGACTCTCGACATGTTTTTGCAGGGCGCGGCGCAGGGGACGGGCTCCAAAGGCGGGATCGTAGCCTTCCTTCGCGAGCCACGAACGGGCCGAGGCGGAAAGTTGAACGGTGATGTTGTGTTCAATGAGACGGTCCTGGATCTCCTTGAGTTGCAGGTCTACGATCTGCTCCATCTCTTTTAGGGAAAGCGGCGAGAACATGATGATCTCGTCAATGCGGTTGAGGAACTCAGGCCGGAACGCGCCTTTGAGCGCCTTCTCAACCTTATCCTTTGCCTCGCGGTCCTCGTCGGTATCGTTCTTCTGTGCGAAGCCGAGTGTGCCGCCCTTGCGGACGTATTCTGTGCCGAGGTTGGAGGTCATAATGATGACCGTGTTGCGGAAGTCCACCACGTTGCCCTGACCGTCGGTCATGCGGCCATCGTCGAGTATCTGCAGAAGCGCGTTCCAGACTTCGGGATGCGCCTTCTCGATCTCGTCGAAGAGCAACACGCGGTACGGACGGCGGCGGACGGCCTCGGTCAGTTGTCCGCCCTCCTCATAGCCGATATAACCGGGAGGCGCGCCGAACAATCTTGATACAGTATGCTGTTCGCGGTATTCGGACATGTCAATCCGCACCAGCGAGTCTTCATCATCGAACATGAACCAGGCGAGGGCCTTTGCCAGCTCGGTCTTTCCGACGCCCGAGGGGCCGATGAAAATGAACGAGCCGATCGGTCGGGACGGGTCTTTCAGCCCCGAGCGGGCGCGGCGGATGGCATCCGAGATGGCGTGGATCGCTTCCCCCTGACCGATGATGCGCTCATGCAGACGCTCCTCCATTTGCAGGAGTTTCGCCGACTCGGTCTCCATCATCTGTGTGACGGGGATGCCCGTCCACTGATGGACAACGCTGGCGATATCATCCACATCCACCACCTCATCCAGTTTGTGTTCGGATTCCCACTGGTCGCGCATCTTGTTGAATTCTTCCTCGATCCGCAGGCGCTCGGACTTTTTCTGTGCGGCCTGTTCGTAATCGCGCGCCACGCCAGCCTGTTCCTCTTCGCCGCGCAGACGGTCAATATCGTTCTTTCTCGCCTTGAGATCAGGCGGCAGGGAATAGAGCGCCACACGTAGTTTTGCGGCGGCCTCGTCCATCAGGTCAATGGCTTTGTCGGGCAGGTGACGGTCAGTGACGTAGCGGTCTGCCAGATGGGCGGCGGCTTCGAGGGCATCATCCGAAAAATGGACTTTGTGGTGCGCTTCATATCGGTCGCGCAAGCCCATCAGCATCTTGATCGTATTGTCCACGCTTGGCTCCTCTACGTAAATGGGAGCGAAGCGACGCTCGAGAGCGGCATCCTTCTCGATGTGTTTGTGGAATTCATCCAGGGTGGTCGCGCCGATGCATTGTAGTTCGCCGCGCGCCAACGCAGGTTTGAGCATGTTGCTGGCGTCCATGGCGCCTTGCGCCGCGCCCGCGCCAACCACCGTGTGCAGTTCATCGATCATCATGATGATCTCGCCGCGCGCTCGCTGGACTTCGTCCATGACAGCCTTGAGACGTTCCTCGAACTCGCCGCGAAAGCGTGAACCGGCGATCATGGAGCCAAGGTCCAGCGCGACCACGCGCTTGCCCGAAAGGATTTCTGGAATATCATTGCTGGCAATCTTCTGTGCCAGGCCTTCAACGATGGCAGTTTTGCCGACGCCTGCTTCGCCAATCAGTACCGGGTTGTTCTTGGTGCGGCGGGACAAAATCTGGATGAGACGCAAAATTTCGGTATCGCGGCCAATGACCGGGTCCAGTTTGCCTTCGCGTGCCAGTTGCGTCAGGTCACGCGAATATTTTTCGAGAGCACGGAAACGTGTCTCGGCCTGCGGATCGGTCACCCGCTGTCCGCCTCGCATACCCTGCACCGCGTCAAAGACGCGGTCGCGCGTCAGTCCCGCGGATTCAAGAATGCGCGCCGCAGGGGTGTTGCGTTCCGTCAGAATGGCGAGGAAGATATGCTCGGTGGAGATGTACTCATCCTTCAAGCGGTTGGCTTCCTCGTTGGCGAGGTCGATGATCCGCTTGACGCGCGGGGTGATGAAGATCTGCCCCGCTCCGCCGCCGAAGATATTGGCCTTGGGACTGGCGCGCAGGGTGGCGTCCAGCCGTTCGACCAGCGCCTCGGGGTTAACGCTCAGTTTTTCGAGAATCTGGGAAATCACACCGCCGGGCTGTTCGATAAGAGCCAGCAGGATGTGTTCGGTGTCAATCTGATTGTGACCGTAGCGCTGGATGATTTCTGCCGCACGCTGGGCGGCTTCCTGTGCGCGCTCGGTAAATCGGTCAAATCGCATCATAGAGTTTGTTCCTCCCGTAGAGACAGGGATACCCCAGCCCTACGAATATTATGATGGCATTATAACAAAGCCCCTATCGGCAGTATGTCCACAGGGCATAAGAGGACTGTTAGAAAATGGAGCACTTGGAAGTTATGCTAAGTACTCGTGTAAAAACAAGTTCCGTATTTTTCAGCAGTTGTACTGCTGAAGGGCTCGCACACTTGCCCTGGCGGGCAGTGCCAGGGGTGCAACTGCTCGCGAACTTTGAAAATGGGAAGTTGTTTTCTAGTCACCTGACAGTTTCAGAAAACGGGACGCGGAGAACGCGGACGGGCACGGAAAACGCGGAGAAAGAACGTTTTTTTGTTGTAAATTTCAAGAAATCCGCGTTCTATTCCCAAGGTGTCGGGTGGCTAGGTTGTTTTTACACAGATTCTATGTCGGCTTCAGAGGGGGAGGTTGGCCATTAGTTTTTAGCGGAAACGTCTTCGTGTAGCCAGATATTCGCCCCCTCATCAGGAACCAGTAACTTCATCGACGGAACTCGTAAAACTCCATCATCTTCTCGATGATATTTTTTTGTTCGGGCAGGAGATCCTGAAATTCCAGCCCGATATCGTAGAATTCAGGACTGACATCGACACTGCAATGTGCCACGCGGGCAGATACGTACAAATTCTGGGCGCGGAACACCTTTGGGTCTGGAAGGTCAAATCGCAGGGACAGGGTCTCGCCTATCTTCAATGGATT
>JAYRVQ010000230.1:0-1522 GCA_041918465.1 Anaerolineales bacterium | reverse complement strand
CATCGGCTTCCCCATCATCGGCCTGCTCTTCTTCTGGCCGGCTGGCACGTTCAACTACTGGCAGGCCTGGCTCTGGCTCGCGATACTCTTCCTTCCCCTGATGGGCATGTTCCTCTACCTCATCCAACGCGACCCCGCCCTGCTCGAACGCCGCGTCCGCACGGGCGAACAGCGTCCCGAACAACGCCGCATCATCGCTGTCTCGGCGCTCTTCCTCATCCTCATCTTCCTCCTGCCAGGCTTCGACAAACGCTTCGGCTGGTCGAGCGTCCCCGTCTGGCTCGTCCTCCTCGCGGACCTCATCGTCCTCGCGGGCTTCGCGCTCAACTTCCTCGTCATCCGCGTCAACACTTACGCCTCGCGCGTCGTCGAGATTCAGGAAGGCCAGCAAGTTATCGCCGGTGGCCCCTACGCGCTCGTCCGCCATCCCATGTACCTGTCCATCATTCTCATCCTGTTTGCCACCCCCATTGCGCTTGGCTCGTTCTGGGGCATCCTCCCCACCCTCGCCTACATTCCCCTCCTCGCGGCCCGCGCCAAAAACGAAGAAGAACTCCTCGTGAACGACCTCGCAGGCTATCGCGAATACATGCAAAAAACGCGCTACCGCCTCTTCCCTGGAATCTGGTGATGACCAAACCCCAAAAAGACCCCGAAAACTTCGAACGCAAAAAACTGCTGGACTTCGCGGACTTTTCGGATTCACGCGTCCTCGAGATTGGATGCGGCGAGGGACGCCTGACCTGGAAATACGCCCTCGCTTCCCGCCTGACCTTTGGGCTGGATCCCGACTTATCGGCCTTACGCGTCGCCCGCGCCGATTGCCCTCCCGACCTGCATGGACGCGTCCACCTCGCCCGCGCGTCTGCCTACCATCTCCCCCTCCCCAACGAGACCTTCGACATCGCCATCCTCGCCTGGTCGCTCTGATGAATGGAACACACGAGCATGGTTCATGCTCTCAGCGAAATTCATCGCACCCTCAAACCGAACGGCCTCCTGCTCGACCTCCGCCCCGTGGAAGACAATTGGACAGTGGAAATCCCATCCTCGTCCGGACTCAAAGTCGCAGGCCGCCTCACTGACGTCCCCATCGGTAAAGCGGACGATGAAGCCGCCTTCGCCGCCATGCGTGACGTGGAATCGCGCGGTTGGTTTGTCCGCGAGCAGGAGGAAGAGTTTGCCTTCTTCTATTATTGGGACACGCCCTCCGAGATGAAAGAATGGATTGATAATGAGTGGGATGATTTCGAGAAAATCGAAGAAGATGTCTATCGCAAGGCGCAATCCCACTGGGCCAGTGCCAACGCGGATGCCCGCGTGCGCGTGCGGGTAAAAATGCTGATCACACGCTGGAAGAAAATCCAGGACTGATCGAATCACAAAAGGAAAACTAAATGGATACTTACATGATCCCCTTCATTCTTCGAGACACTCTCCTGTGCCTGGTCTTTCTGGTAGGGCTGGGAACGGGCATCCTCGCCATCACGCGCAAACAACAAAAAGTAGGCGCTTTGGTACT
>JAYRVQ010000229.1:0-3327 GCA_041918465.1 Anaerolineales bacterium | reverse complement strand
TCGTTCCTCGGCATCTACGAAACCGACCGCTACTCCTTCGCGCCCGAATACCAGACCCTGCAAGAGACCGTGGATTTTTATAACGGCTCCTTCCAGCGCGAGGGCGAATCGGTGCGCGGCGGTTTTAATACCTCATCGGTGCTGTTGCCGTTTTGGGCGAACGCCGAAGTCTGCCAGCCTGGTGAAAATCCGATGGCCTGCGAAAATCGCATCCACAATCCGAGTATCGTTTTCATCAGTCTCGAAATCTGGTTCGAGGGCCGCACGCCCGAAGTCTACGAAAAATATTTGCGCCAGATCATCGAGTTCAACATCGCGCAAGGCACGCTTCCCATCCTCGCCACCAAAGCCGATAACGTGGAGGGCGATCACAGCATCAACGCCACCATCGCCAAACTCGCGCACGAATACGACCTGCCGCTCTGGAATTACTGGCGCGCCGTTCAGCCCCTCCCCAACCACGGCCTCGACCCCACCGACATGACGGGCTTTCATCTCAATGTGGACGGCTGGAACATGCGAAGTTTTTCCGCGTTGCAAGCCTTGGACGCGGTTCATCGCGCCACTGCGGACTTGACCGCCGACGGGACGACGCTCGCGACTCCCGCGCCAACCGCTTCGCCCCTCGCCTCGTTCACGCCTGGACCTGTGGCGGACTTGCCCTTCTCGCGCGTCATCCCCACCTCAGCCGATTCTGCTCCCGCCTCCCTCCTGTTCGGATTCTCCACCCGCGCGGGTGAGACACTGACATCCGCGGGAATCTTCCAGGGCAATCTTAACGGCCGCGATTTTCTCGCCCTCGCTGAATCAGGTTTGACTCTCCTCGACCATTCCATCTCTGGCCTCCTCGCCGCGCAGGGACAAAATCTCTACCTCATCACCGACTCGTCGCGCACGCTCCTCACCGATCAACTTACTTCCGACGCCATCTTCCTCGCCGATGGACGCGTCGCCGCCATTCTGAAAACTGAAAGTGGAAATCAACTCGTCCTCTTCACCGAGGGCGTTTCACAGATCATCCCCACCGAAAGCGCGCCGCAAACCCTCCATCCCAGCCTTGACCCGAGGCGCCTTTACTGGAGCGCGGACGATCAAATCTTTGTCACTGTGTTGAGCGATTTCACGTCCACCGCGCTTCCGCACACAGGCCAGCCTGCCTTCGCCGTGGACGGCAAGATGGCCTTCATGAACCGCAATGCCAAAGGCGAGAATCAACTCACCCTCGTGGACGGCGAGAAGACGCAGACCATCCCCATCTTCGGCAACCGCCTCGTGGACATGTCGTGGTCGCCCGATGGTTCCACGCTGGCTGTCAGCGTGGCGAACGTGAGCGATTATTCGGGGCTGACCCTCGCGTCCAAACTGTATTTCGTCACCTGGCCTGCCAATCTCGATAAAGTGTTGGAAATGACGGACGAAGCGGCCATCGAACGCCACGTCTGGTCGCCCGATGGAAAGTCCCTTTTGCTAGTCACGCGTCAAATTGCGGACGGACAATATCGTTATCATTTTTCCGTTCTGGATGTTGCCACGCAAACAAAGGTCCCCGCGCAGGGCTTCGAACTTGTCAGTGAAGCCTACTTGTTTTTCCAGCCCATTTTCTGGTTGCCGTAAGGAACTTGTTGCAGTGGAAGAGAGTCATAGCCAAAAGGAGACACGCATGAAAAAACTTCTTCTGCTTTCTGCTTTCTGCCTTTTGCTCGTTGCCTGCGCGCCAAAGGAACAATACGCTCCATTCAATATCGTGCCTGTTGAAAAAACACCCTCCATCAACGATGAGATTGAACCCAGCCCAGAAACCCTTCCATCCCAAGGAAGCGGCGTAAGAGGACAGGTACTCATCGGGCCAGCCTGTCCCGTTATGCGGGTGGACAATCCCTGTCCCGACCAGCCATATCAGGCCGAATTAACGGTGTACAGCCTCAACGGTAAGAAAGTGGCGGGGTCTTCGTCCGATGCGCAGGGCACCTTCGAGATCAAACTTCCACCAGGCGAATACATCCTGCACGCGGAAAGTCCCGAAGGCGGGATTCTTCCGCACGCGGAGGATGTGGAGTTTACGGTCGATCCCGATGAATTCACCGAGATTGTCGTCAACTTCGACAGCGGTATTCGATAAATGCGAACCCTCAAACAACTCGCTCTCGTCCTCGGAACGGGCTACATCTTCGTCTACTTTTCCGAGCATCTCTTCTGGGCGCGCGTCCGTCCCGACGATTCGCTCAAAAACTGGTTTAGCGCGTGGATCGCCTACTCGCTGATGGCCTTCGTCTTTCTTCACCTCATAACACATTTTCGCATCACAGAAAAATGGTCGCTATTCCTCGCGGCCGCGGCATTTGGATGGCTCGCTGAGGGCATCGTAGTCCAAACCACTTACGAATCTCTACCACTCTCGATCTCATTTACGGGACTCGCCTGGCACGCACTCATCACCGTCTGGATCGGATGGTACGCCGTCCGCCGCGCGTTAACCTCCCCCGCTTCTATTCGGACCTTCGGTTTGTTCGCGGCCATCGGACTTTTGTACTCGCTTTGGGCCATCAACTGGTGGCTTGAGCCCGACGGCGGTATCGCGACCCTCGGCGAATTTTCCTCGTTCATCCTGACCATTACCTTCATCGTCACATTTGCCTACGCCCTCGCCAATTGGGGCGCGACCGAACCTTTCAAGCCAAATGTCTGGGTGGTGCGCGTTATCTACGCTCTATTCGCGCTCTACTTCGCGTTCGTCACCGTCCCTGCCGCGCCCATCTCGCTCCTCATCCTTCCCCTCCTGCTTGGACTTGCGTACTACGGCCTGCGTCGTCACCGCCCCGCCGAGGAGACCGCGTCCCTCATCGTCACCCAGCGCGGACGAATCCATTCGCTCAATTTCCTCGCCCTCTTCGCTCTCCCGATGACGGCCATCGCGTTCTACGCTCTCGCCCTTGCATTGAACATCCAATGGCATACCAATTGGATTCTCTATCTCATCACCACGCCGCTGGGGTTTGTCTTGTTTGGCATCGGGCTGTTCAAGAAGCGGGCATCTTGACATCCCGTCGTTTTTGCAGATAATTCAAGTCAACAGGCGAGCCAATCAAAAGCCATGACAGAGGAAAGTAGACTGGCGAAATCCGTCAGAGAGGCGCAGGAGCAAATGCTGAGATCTGCGCTCGGTCGAACCCAGTTGAAGTTCCCTCTCGAGCCGTTCGGGTGAATTGACAGTAGTCCGAACCGCAGTCCCAGCGTTACAGGGGAGGCCGATGTTGGTCGGCGTAAAGCGAGTCACACTTGTGTGATTAACTTGGGTGGTACCGCGGGAACCGTCTCCCGTCCCATTTG
>JAYRVQ010000228.1:0-3773 GCA_041918465.1 Anaerolineales bacterium | reverse complement strand
CGCGGCGGCTGTTGCGGAACTCCACCAGAATCTTCTTGCGGAATTGCACCGCGATCACCACCAGCACGGGGACGATGAGTAGAACGGCAAGTCCCAAATGCCAGTTGATGCGCATCATGAAGAAAGCCGAGGTGGTGATGTTGACCACTGCCCAGGTGCTGTCGAGCACGCCCCACGTCACCAACTCCGAGACGCGTCCCGAGTCGGACGTGACGCGCGCCATCAAGCGTCCCACCGCCATCTGCGAGTAGTACGAAAGCGACAGGTCCTGCAGGTGGTTGAACATCTTCCGACGCAGGTCATACTGGACGCGTTCACCCAGCACGCCCGCGAGATAGATGCAGATGAAGACCATAGCGGCCTGCAGGAGGATGAACGATCCGTAGATGGTCGCCAGCCGCATGACGGTGGCGCTGTCCTTCATGTTGATGCCCGCGTCCACGATGTTCTTGTTGATGAACGTGAAGTACGCGTCCAGTGCGGACACAGCAAGGATGGTGCCGCCAAAGCCGAGTACCCAGGTCCAGTAAGGGGCAACCAGTCCCACAATGCGCTTGAACACCGGCGCGGTGAGTTGACTTGTGTATTCTTCTTCTTCGATTTCGGTAATGTTTTCTGCCATGGTTTATCTCCATATCGTAGTCCTCCCGAAAGAGCATCGGGACTTCGTGAGCGGAGCCGCCGCGAGCCTTAAACGGCGAGGATTGGCGGCGTAGTCGAAGGACGGGTTTCAAGTGCAAGTGCTGTTCCGCGTACCTGCCCTTCGACTACGGGACGGAAGTGCACCGCCCTCCGCTCAGGGCAGCGGGTTGGTGGTTAAAGATTAATTCACACGCGCAATTTCCAATTCCAATTCCTCATCAATGCGAGTTTGGATATCGTAAATCCTGCGATAGATTCCAGTTGGTTCTGATAGCAATTCCTCGTGCGTGCCCATTTGCACCACCGCGCCTTTGTCCAGCACCAGGATCAGGTCGGCGATCATCACGGACTGGATGCGGTGCGCGATGATGAAGGTGGTGCGGTTCTGCATCAGCGAGTTGAGCGCTTCGCGTATCTCTGCCTCTGTTTCGAGGTCCACGGAGGAGGTTGAGTCGTCGAGGATCAGGATACGCGGATTTTTCAGCAGGGTGCGGGCGATGGTCACGCGCTGCTTCTGTCCGCCGGAAAGCGTAACGCCTTTTTCGCCGACCAGTGTGTTATAGCCGTCGGGGAAGGTCAGGATCACATCATGGATCGCGGCGGCCTTGGCGGCTCGCTCGATCTCCTCCTGCGGGACATCGCGTCCGACGCCGTAGGTGATGTTCTCGCGGATCGAACGGCTGAACAGGAACGGTTCCTGCTCCACGATTCCGATCTGCTGGCGAAGGTAGGCCCGCGGATAATCGTTCAACTCCGCGCCGTCGAGCAGGATGCTCCCGCCCGTGTACTCATGGAAGCGCGGCAGGAGATTCACCAGCGAAGTCTTGCCCGAACCTGTCGAGCCGAGCAACGCCACTGCCTGACCCGGCTTGACGTGGAACGAGACGTTCTTCAGGACATCATGCTTACCGTCCGTGTACATGAACGAGACATCCTTGAAGACGAGATCGCCTCGTGCGGGACTTTGTGGCTGGACGCGGCCTTCGAAGAGCGCTTCGCGGTCCTGTTTGATGATCTCCATCAGACGGCTGTACGAGACGAGTCCCGACGAAGCCTGCACGATGATGCGTCCCAGGTTGCGGATTGGCCAGATCAACTGCGTGATGAGTCCCGTGTAAGCCACGTACGTGCCGACCGTGATCGTGCCGTTGATGGCAAGATTTGCGCCGTAGACGAATCCCGCCAGCATCTGGAAGCCCAGCACCACGTCTGAGAGCGGCCAGAAGAGCGAATGCATCTTCAGCAGATGACGTCCGCGCTTGAATTTCTCGAAGTTGTCCTTCTCGAACTTGCCCATCTCATAATCTTGCCGGGCGAAGGCCTTCACCACACGGACGCCTGTCAGATTCTCCTGCAACGTGGTGGACAGGATGGCTTCCTGTTCCTGATATTGCTCGTAGCGCTTCGTCACCCGTTTGAAGAACCACACCGAAACACCCAGCACCACAGGGATGGTCACGATGGACATCCAGGCCAGCGGCGGATATAGATTGAGCAACGCCGCAAAGTTGACGATGAATACCAGCAGGATGCGTCCCACGCCGATGGCCTGCTCGCTGAAGAAGCGGCGTACCGAATCCACGTCCGAGGTGACGCGCTCGATCAGGTCGCCCGTCGGCGTTTTGCTGTGGTACGCGAAACTCAGCCGTTGGATGTGATCAAAGAGATAGTCGCGCAGGCGTCGGGTGATTCCCTCTGCAGTGTATGCGGCGAGACGTCCCGAAATGTAAGCGAATGTCCCTTCGAAGATCGCCAATCCAACGAAGCCAAGCGCGATGATCGCCAGAGTCCGATTCAGCGTGGAAAACGCGTAGTTCTGCGCGCCCAGCACAACGTCCGCGAAGTAGCGGAGCAGGATATAGGTCAGGGTGCGGGAAACGGCGGATACTGCCAGCGCGACGGTCGCGCCGATGTACGGGAGTCGATAATCCGTCATCATGCGCCAGATGCCAGCCAGTTTGCTTTTGGCATTGAGCGATTGGCGGAAGTCAAAGGTTTGAGTGGTTGAGGTCTGTGTTGTCATTTTGTTTCTCCTCCCTCTCCAAACGGAGGGGCAGGGGCGATGTAAATAAAAAGCCACAGTGCGAGCGCACCGTGGCTTGAGGGGACAAGGCAGGGGTTGACCTAGCGGCGGTCAACAGGCGCGCTACGCGGAGGTAGGATGCTACCAGCGGCGGGAACGGTGACGAAAAACTTGATGCAATTCATGTAGCGCGACTCCTTTCTTTGGATTTTTCTTGCGGGCGAAAGTTTATCACGGGTGGGGGAGGGGTGTCAAGGAATTCAGATAATTTAGCCCGAAATTAAATCGGCGCATCTCCAATGTGCGCCAGGTTGTTGATCCACTTACGCGAACGATAGCGATTGATTCCAAGAATCCACTTGGTCACTTCTTCGGACATGACGCAGACCACCACCCAATAGACGGGGAAGTGGAAAACGAACGCGCCCAACGCAGAAAGCGGCACGCCGACGATCCAGATAATTATCCCGTCCACGAAGAGGGAGAACTTCGTATCACCGCCCGCGCGCAGGATGCCAACGATGATGGTCATGTTATTGACGCGCACCCACAGGAAGAGACTCGCCACGTTCATGATCAGGCTGGCATCTCGAATCACCTCGGGTGAGACATTGTAAAGAGACAGGATTGGCCATTTTAGCGCCTGGAGCGCGAGGCCCATCAACACGCCGCCTACCACGCCGATTCCGAGTGAGCGACCCGCGTACAAGTAGGCTTCCTCCTCGCGTCCCGCGCCGATGCGATTGCCGACCAGCACGGAAGTCGCGTTGGAAATCCCGATGAAGACGACGAACGCGACCTGCTCGATGGAACTGATGATCCTGACCGCGGCCAGCGCATCCGTCCCCATGCGCCCGTAGATTGCCGTGTAAGTCGTTATTCCCAAAGACCAGAATAACTCGTTCAGGATAACGGGAAACATGGGCTTCAGGATTCTGCCGAGAAATGCGCCGTTCAGATCTGTCAACTCGCGCAACGATGCGGCCACGGGCGATTTGCGCGCGTAGATGACCAGCAATAAAACCGCGCATTCCAGCGCGCGCGAGATTACCGTCGCCACCGCCGCGCCGTTGATCGAAAGTTCAGGCAGGCCGAATCTTCCAAAGAT
>JAYRVQ010000227.1:0-1993 GCA_041918465.1 Anaerolineales bacterium | reverse complement strand
GTGAACGTCAACCTGCAGACGCTCTCCATGTTCGGTGTTCAGACCAGTGATGAGCTGGTCGCCAACCTTAACAAATTTTTCCGGGACGAGATGCGCGTCCACTTTCGGGACGAATTGCTCTCGCTCTGGTCCGGACATTTGACCTGGCGCGGCGAAGGGGTCAACTACACGCTGACGGGTGACCCGCTCGACATCCTGCTCTCGTGGCGCATCCTGCCCGGCTCGGAGGAGACGTGGAAGCAGGTACTCGTCACCATCGAGGATATCAGCGCGCGCAAACAGGCCGAACGCGAATTGATCGCAAGCGAAAACCGTTTGCGCGGCATGTTCGAGAATTCTCCCATTTCCCTGTGGGAGGAGGACTACAGCCAGATCAAGAATTACTTCAACCAATTGCGCGCCGAGGGTGTGGAAGATTGCAAGGATTACCTGCTTGCACATCCTGAAGCGGTGGAATTCTGCATGGGCATGATCCGCGTGCTGGATGTCAACCAAAAGACACTGGAGATGTTCGAAGCACGGTCCAAAGAACATCTGCTCCAAAACCTGGACAAGGTTTTCCGGGACGAAATGCGCGCCCATTTCGCGCGCGAACTGATCGACTTGTGGAACGGCAAACCCTCGCACGAAGCCGAAGGTATCAACTACACCCTCAATGGCGAACCTCTCCACGTCCATCTGCACCTGTCCGTTTTCCCGGGCTACGAACAGACTCTGGGCCGCGTCCTCGTGGCGCTGGAGGATGTCACTGCGCGTCGCAAGGCCGAGGATTATTTGCGCTACCTCGGCACTCACGATGTGATGACGGGACTTTACAATCGTTCTTACTACGAAGAAGAGATGAAACGTCTCGGCGGCGGACGCCAATTTCCGGTCAGCATGATCATCGCCGACCTGGATGGATTGAAGGATGTCAACGATAGCCTTGGCCATCAGGCAGGTGACAATCTGATTCGCCGCGCGGCCGAGGTGCTCAAGGCGGGCTTCCGTTCAGAAGATATGATTGCACGCATTGGCGGGGACGAGTTCGCCATCATCATGCCGAACACAGATGAACAGGTCGCAAAAGATGCGACGGAACGCATTGAGACCCTCGCGGGACTCAACAATAAATTCTACGGGAAACCAACACTCCAAATTTCCATCGGCCTTTCCACTGGTCAAAAAGGAAGCGACCTCGAAGCCATCATGCGCGCCGCCGACGACAACATGTACCGTGAAAAGCGCGCCCGTCACCAGCAGAAGAATAACGCAGGACGCAAGTGAATAAAAAACTCCGGAGTTTTTCAGACTTCGGAGTTTTTTCGCTAGAACAAATCCCTGTTTTCCCGCACCCACTCGAACAATTTGCGGATGCCTTCCTCGATGTTGACTTGCGGCGTCCAGCCGAGTTCGCGTCCCGCCTTGCGGACATCCGCCACGAAGACGCGCTGGTCGCCAGGGCGCCAGTCGCCGCGGTCGATGACGATGGGGTGACCGACCAGTTCCTCGAGCAGTGGCCCGAACTCGGTCCAGATCGAGAGCGTGTTCGCCGAGCCGCCGCCGAGGTTGTAGACCTGTCCCGCGGCCACGTCAATTTTTTCCGCGGCGAGGTCGTAGGCGCGGATCAAGTCGCTGACGTGGAGCAGGTCGCGGATCTGTTTGCCGTCGCCGTAGATGGTGATCGGGCGTCCCATCACCGCGGCGATGACGAACCACGCCACCCAGCCCTGATCCTCGATGCCAAATTGTCGCGGACCGTAGATGCAGGATTGACGAAGGACGACAGTGGGCAGATCGTAAATGCGCGCGTAGTCGCGCACGTATTGATCGCCCGTACCTTTCGAGCATCCGTACGGCGAATGGAAATCGAGCGGCTGTGTCTCGGGCGCTCCGAAGGGCAGGCTTTCGTATTCCCAGCGCTCGCCACGCTCGACCACGTTCACATCTTCCATCCCGCCATAGACTTTATTGGTGGACGCATAAATGACGATGGGATTTTTCCCCGAAAGGC
>JAYRVQ010000226.1:0-2568 GCA_041918465.1 Anaerolineales bacterium | reverse complement strand
TTCCGTTTGGTGGCGGGATCATCCATGATTTCGCGGGCGTATTCGCGCACTTCGCGCGCATCGCTTTGCATGGCACTGCGCACAAAGTCCAGCCCGGCGCGCTCGCCAAGTTGGGCAAGCCCTTCAGCGGCATCCAGTTGCATCATCCAATCATCAGATTCTTCCAGCAACTCGAACAGGGTGTCCATGTCACCCATGCGGACAAGTTCATTAACATCTTTTCTCATTTGAAGTGTCTCCTGTTTTTATTGGCAATCGGCGCACAGGCCAAAGAGTTGGAGCCAGTGTTCGCGGAGAGTGAACCCGTGTGCGCTGGCCGCCTGGTTGAAAAAGGCTTCCATGTCTTCGCCTTCAAAGTACTCCGCCTTGCCGCATTGCTGACAGATGATGAGATGCTGGTGACCGCGCGCGGCTGGCAGGTACATGTGACAGCCGCCCGGCTGGTGGACGCGCTGGACCAATCCAAGCTCCTCCATCTTTTCGAGCGTGCGATAGACGGTGACGAGTCCCAGTCCCGGCTGGGATTTGCGTCCAAGATCGAACAAGTCCACGGGGCTGAGAGCCCGTTCGCAGGATGCCATGATCTCTACGATGGCACGGCGCGGTGCGGTGAGACGGTATCCGCTTTCCTGCAAAACGGATAGCCATTCCTGGTTGATGGTGGGAGATGCACTGTTCATGATTGCTCTTTTTGATATTGAAAATCTTTTTCAATTATACGCAACCAAAAAGGAATGTCAAGAGTTAAAAGATAACCGCCACCCTGCTCCAAACACAGGATGGCGGCTACAAGTGCAATATTCGATGATTAGAACGAAGCGACTGCCTTTTCCAGGTCATCGTACATTTCAAAGAACGAAGAGAAGCCGACCACATCCAAAACACTCCGTACTTCCGGAGGCACATTGAAAAGTTTCAAATTTTGTTGTATTCCGCTTGAACGCTCCTTCTCCAGGGAACGAATGGCGTTCCAACCTGCTTCAGTTTCGGGGAGGGCCTCGCCACGGAAAAGTTTCGCAATGGAATGCAGGGAGACGATCCCCGCGCTACTGATGTAGGTCAGTTTGGCCATATCGAGGATGATATGACGGGCTCCACCAGCAAAGATTTTTTTTGCCTCATCAATCAAATTTTGGAAACTATTGGAATCCAGTTTACCGTCCAAATGAACAACGGTCACTGATACGCGGCCCTGTTGCTGGGAAACGGTCAAGTTCATATCTACTTCTCCTCGGCTGAATGATTCGCCTGCATTATATAGTAACTTCCCCCAAAATGCTATAATACGGCCTATATTCTCCGATTCAATTTTCGAGGTACAAATGAAAACCATTGAATCCATCGTTCGCGAGATCCGCCGCGATCTCACCCCCGTCTTCGAGCAAAAACTGCGCACCTACCTGATGGATCAGGATAAGGATTGGCTCATTGAGCAGATCATCCGCCTGACGCTCGACGCGCACAGCCTGCAAGAAATGGATCGCAAGGTGATGCAGGAGATGAAAGCCCGTCAGCGGGAAGCGCGCATCGAGCGGGTGAAGAAACTGGACATGGATGATTCCAAACTGCGCGCCTTCACTCAACAATATAAATCAATGGATCGCGAAAAGCTGATTGAAGCGGGGTTGCTCCATGTGGATGCACATCCCAAAGGCACATTCCTCATCCCGGCCAGCCAACGCTCCGAGCAAGGGGACGCGCTTCTTGAACAGGTCAAGGATTATTTGTACGCGTTCCTCTTCGGCGATAAATCCACCGGCGCGAAGTTCAATCGCGTCCAACAGGAATTGTTGACGGTCACGGTTCCCGTCTTCAAAGTCTCCGCGCTGGATTTTATGAAAGCCACCACCGAGTTGAGTGCGCACGGCACCTGGCAGGATCCTGAATCTGTTTCCAATGACCTGCGCGCGGATAACACACTGTTACAAGTGGAATACGGCGAAGTCGAGGGAGAGTTGATCGGCGACGGGATCAAGACCGCCCTGAGTCTGATCAACAACCTGGAAATAAACGAGCAGGTGCTCTATGCCCGCATGGAAAACATCGAGCAGAGCACGTTGATTTCATAAACAAAAAAGTAGGGGCGAGTCTGAGACTCGCCCCTACTACACGCCACTACAATTATTTACGGCTCAATGGGATATCCAGCCGAACGCCACGCGTTCAGCCCCCCGTCCATACTGGTGACCTGTGTGAAACCCGCGTCGAGCAGGATATCGCGTCCCTGTTGACTTCGATTACCCGAACGGCAGACCACAACGATTTGACGGTCACGCGGCAATTCGTCCACGCGCGAAGCGAGTTCATCGAGCGGGATGAAAGTCGTGCCGGGCGCGTGGAACTCGTTCCACTCCTCCACCGTGCGGACGTCCAGCACGAACGCGCCGTCCTGGTACATGGAATAGGCCTCGTCCACGCTGATGGTGGCGGGAAGTCCGCCTCCCGCGCTGCTGGAAGATGCCACCAGTAAATAAATGACCAGCGCCACGATGGCGACAATCCCCAACTGCACAACGGGACGCCGCAGGAACGCGCTGGTGGATGACTGCGAAGCAGACTTGCGTGTTG
>JAYRVQ010000225.1:0-1563 GCA_041918465.1 Anaerolineales bacterium | reverse complement strand
TCGCGCAATGACGCCACTCCCCTGTCGGGTTTTGAAGACGGGGATTATGTTCGCGAGGCGGGGTTTGATCGCTTTCCCATGCCTGATCTCCTTGCAGAATTCGAGTTCATGCGCCGCGCAAATATCCTGGCCATCAAAAACATGAGCGATGATGCCGTTCTCCGCCGCGGCACGGCCAGCGACGCGCCCTTCAGCGTCCGCGCTTTGATCTGCATCATGGTCGGTCATGTTGATCATCATCTGGCAAGCCTACGCGAGAAATACCTGCCGGGCGTGAAATAACGAACCATTCGATTCATGACAACCCAACCATCACCTCCGCGGCACGACCCGTATGCCGTTTTGCGCGTGCGTGACTTTCGCCTCCTGCTGACGGGACGCTTCATCACCTCCTTCGGCGGCGAGATGCTGACTTTCGCCATTGCCTGGGAACTCTGGCTTCGCACCAAAAGCGCCTTTGCCCTCGGCATGGTGGGACTGGTGCAAGTCGTCCCCGTTATTTTGCTCGCACTTCCAGCCGGGCATTTCGCCGACCAGCACAATCGCCGCCGCATCATCCTTGTGACGCAATCCGTCTTCGCACTCTGTTCGCTTGGACTGGCCTATCTCTCGTGGACGGAAGGTCCGCTCACTCTCATTTATGCCTGTTTACTGGTCATCGGCATTGTGCGCGCCTTCAACGATCCCGCCTCTTCAACGCTCATCCCTGAAACCGTCCCACCCGAACTATTTTCCAACGCGGCCACGTGGAGCAGTTCCGCCTGGCAGACGGCCGCCATCACTGGCCCGATGGTCGCGGGACTATGGGCTGGCTTCCTCGATAACGTGACGGGCATCTACGTGTTTGACGCGCTCGCCGTATTCACCTTTGTCATCCTTCTCAGCCTGATTCATGGACGGCACATCCCGCTGGCGCGCAAATCCGCCACATTGGACTCGTTGAAGGAAGGCTTGCGCTTCATGCGCGACACAAAGGTGATCCTTGCCGCCATCACGCTCGATATGTTCGCAGTTCTCTTCGGTGGGGCGGTGGCTCTTCTTCCCATCTACGCCACGGACATTCTCCACGTTGGTGCGCAGGGACTCGGCATCATGCGCGCCGCCTCCTCGGTCGGCGCGTTGTTGATGGCCTTCGCACTGGCACACTTGCCGCCGTTCAAACAGGCGGGAAAGACCCTGCTCTGGGCAGTGACTGGTTTCGGTCTCGCCACCATCGTCTTCGGCCTCTCAAAAACCTTCTGGCTCTCCGTCCTCATGCTCGGTCTGCTAGGCGCGCTGGATAACATCAGCGTGGTCATCCGCAGTACCTTGCTCCTCACACGGACTCCCGATGTAATGCGCGGCCGCGTCTCGTCGGTGAACAGTATCTTCATCGGCATGTCCAACGAATTGGGCGCGTTCGAGTCGGGCTTCCTAGCCTCACTGGTCGGACCAGTCCTTGCCGTCGCGGGTGGAGGCGTTGGAACGATCATTGTTGTGTTGATCGTCGCCCGGGTCTGGCCTGAGATGCGAAACTTAAGATCTCTCGCCCCCGTTGCAGAAAACTCCTGACCCAGTCCTTGC
>JAYRVQ010000224.1:0-4645 GCA_041918465.1 Anaerolineales bacterium | reverse complement strand
TGGGGAATTTCCGTTTCGTATTCCCTGTAACTTTCCAGCGCTTTGTCGTTTTCCGTGCCGATCAGCCACAGGGTGGGACAGAGAAAGTCGGCGGGAGTGACGATGCTCCAATCGAGCATAGCCGTTGACCAGGCCAACACGGATGGAAGCAACTCGCCGGGGAAACTCAACCCGCGTAGGTCATCCTGATCTTTTTGGGGAAGGGAATTCGGGTCGAACGTGTTTCCCGCGGCTATCACGACCGGTTCCCAGCGGGTGCGGAATTCGTAGATGAATTGGCGATGCGACCCGGATGAACCAGCCATCCGATTACCGTGCATGACCATTTTTGAGACACGCTCCGAACGGGCAGCCAAATAGCGGCCGACATTTCCTCCATACGAATACCCCCACAAAATGAAGCGGTCCACTCCGCAGGTGTCAGCAACGGCGAGAATATCGTCGCCCATTTTGTCGGTGGTGTACATGGATGGGTTGGTGGGTTTGTCGCTTTCGCCGTGGCCGCGCAAATCCATGCTGATGACGGTGAACTCGTCACGCAGGCGCGCTACATAACCGGCCTCGTGCCACTCGGTGCGGGAACTGCCTCCGCCGTGCAGGAGGAAGAGGGGAATCCCCGCGCCAGTCATATCAAAGGCGAGGCGGGTGGAGTCGGGGGAGTTGGTGAAGCGTGTGGTCATTTATCATTCATCCTTCGAAAATGAGAAGTGCATCTGCACGATAACCCATTGGCCGTTCCGCTTTTCAAGCGTGCCTGTCAAACGGGCGTTGTCCCAGCCGATGGGCTGACCATTCCATTCAGCATGGTCATCGAGGAAGCACGAATACCAGGCGACGTTCCCTGTCTCCGCAAATTTGACGCGCAGGTCGCGGATGGCGAAATCAGTGGCTTTGAACTCCTCCTTCATCCAAACGCGCTCGCCCAGTTTCTTGAAGGCCTCGAAGCCAATGATCGTTGATTTTGAATCGGGATGGAAGATGAAGAAATCATCATCCTGCGCTATGATGGAAAACAAGCGGTCGAGGTCTTTGGTCAGCGCCCAGCCGATGGCGTCGTGAATCGCTTTCTCGACTTCCAGTTTGTCAGATGTTGTTTGCATATTGAACTCCTTGCGCCTGCCTCAATGGGGGGCTAGCGAAAAAAATGTTCCGAGAATTGTTCGCGAAACTCCTGGATGATGGCACACGCGGAGGTTTGCCAGCATTCTTCGTTGAAGGAGAGGAAATAACCAAATCCTTGTTCTGGGAAAAATTCCAGCATATCCCCGAAACCTTTGATGGCCCCGCTGTGACCGAGCAAACGTTGCCCGACCAGAGGCCGTTCAACAAAACCGAACGTGGCTTTTTGCTCTTCACGCGAGGTGGGGACCTGTGCTGTGTGCATTTGAGCGATGGTCTCGGGACGCAGAATGCAAACGCCGTTGTAACAGCCACTCTGTAATTGCGCCGTCAAAAAATGCGCCATATCCGACGCTGTCGAGACCATGGAACCGCTGGGATAACTGTTATCGTAGTCCATCGGTTGAGGGATCTGGACGCTCTTCTGAAGAAAACTACCCTTCTCATAAAAGTATCCAATTGCTAGGTTTTCAGGCATGGGAGGCGCCAGCAGGTATTGAGTATGCTCCATGCCCAATGGCTTGAAGATGTTTTGCTCCATATACTCAACAAACGGAACACCAGAGACCTCCTCCACGATCAACGCCGCCAGATCGTATCCGTGGCTGCAATAAATATAGACGTCGCCCGGCGCGTGGGTACGCGACGGCATATTGACCGTCAGATATTCGCGCAGCGGTCGGATGGTGGCCGGGTCAGTGCTCGTGGCGTAGGGCGGATCCTCGAACCCGGCGGTGTGCGTCAGCAGGTGGGCGAGCGTCACCGGTTCGGGATAGATATCCTCCAACTGAAACGTGGTGAGATACTGGTTGACATCCGCGTGCAGATCGAGTTTGCCCTGCTCCACCAGTTGCATGACTGCCGTGGCGACGAACGATTTCGAGATGGAGCCAATCCGCACGACCGTATTGGCCGCGTCCATGGGCGTTTTTTGTTCCAGGTTGGCAAATCCATATCCTTTGGCGTAAATGACTTCATCGTCTTGCACAAAGATGAACACCACGCCGGGAATGTCCAGTTTGTCCATCTGTTTTGCGAAAAACTTGTCCGCGAAGCGTGCCAGGTCAACGGGATCAATTGTTACCATGTCGGTTTGTGTCGTTTGGACAGGCTGGCAGGCGGGGAGTAGGAATAGAACGAACAAAATCACGTAAACAATCTTCTTCATACGTCACTCCTCGAGAGAAGGATGAGGTCATCTGTCAGGCTGTCGTTCCATTCGCCGGTGACAGGATCGTAACCAGGTGATAAGGTGCTCTCCATGTTGCCTGCTTTCCGAGTGATTCTTACTCTACTGGCATAGACCAGTGAATAGTGTGGAATCTCCACTCGTTCCCAACCTTCATGAACGCGGCGGTGAAGGTGAACGGCCAACTGTGACCGAGTCCCTTCGAGCGTTCGTACAGGCGGCGGATGCCATAGTGTGTGGCTTCCATCAACTTTTGGTCGGCAGTCAGGTCGGTACGATTGAAGATGGCTTTCATATCGTTGACGTGGAATTCGATGGCGGTGTCGAAGGCTTTGGTCTGCGTGACAGTTCCCGCTGTGGAGAGCCACGCTGCATCATTCTGGACCGTGATCTTGGCTCCCTCCACATCGAATTTGACATCACCCCAATATGTCCAATCACCCTCGACGATCTCGCGGATGCGCGCCAGCCCCTCGAACCACTCGCTGGCCGCCCGTTTCGACGCGCCCACGCCGATCATCTCGATACTGTCATCCTGAACGAAGAGTTGCATGAACTCGTCCAGTTTGCTTACATCGCGGGCGGTGTAGCCATCTCGGAATTTTTGGAGGGTAGTGCGGATTGCTTTTTGTGCTTTGTTTGACATGTTAATATCCTCTTTGATTTATTCTTCCTGCCCCCAGAGCGTGGCAATCCACGCTCCAAATCGGGCAGTGTATACCACGATGCTGTATGAATTGCCCAGCAGGAGCAGGTAGATGGCAGGCAGGACGATGGCAAGTCCGATAAGTGGCGAGATGATCATCATGGCGATGGCGTACGCGGCCAGGAGTAAGCCAACAATGACGATCAGCCAGCGATACGCCAGGAGCAGGTGCACCAGGTAGATTTCGAGCCGTTCACGCGCCAGCCGCCGACGATTGGACATGGTTTCCTCATATCATGGTTGAAGAGCCGCAACGTTTTTCTCGTCTTTCGGAATCTGATACACTGCCGGATGGTCGGATGGTAGTTTTTTCCACATCTGGCTAACCAATATCAACACCAGCGCGGCCACTGCCACAGTCCAGTTATAGATCGCCCAATCCAGGTTGGGGAAGAAAGCAAAGGCTGTGTTCGCGGCGGCATGGGCGATGCCAGCAACCAGGATGCTCCCCTTGCTGCGGTTATAGAACCAAACGATGGTTACCGTGGCTGAGAGATGGGTGATGTATGTCTGTCCCCAATACTCCGGGGAATAAACGGGTTTGCCTTCCGCCATCCAGAGGAAGAAGTGCCAAAGGGGCCAAAAAATATTAAGTATCAGGCAGGCGACCAAGGGACTGGCACGAGCCTGCAACCTGGGCAGGGCGAAGCCGCGCCAGCCGGCTTCTTCTCCGGTGGCGTTGAAAAAGAAGAGTTGATATAAGAATTTCACAACAACCAGACCGATCAACACCAGACCCGTTGCTGGCAACTGGTGGAATGCAAAGAGCAGCCCCCAGCGCCGGTCATGGATGACTATCGAAATCAGGATCAATGCGGGAATCAACAGCAAAGCCAGCAAAGCCCAGCCCCACACGCCGCGCAATTGGAGCAACGAGGCCATGTAATTTTTGACCGCGGGACTGCGCGCATAAGCCATGCTGATCACAAAGGCAACGGGAATCACCGTAATGACGGTGAAAACAACGATGATGGGTGTGAGTGGAGAATGGTTGATAAATATATTATTAGCCAGGAACACCAATGCAGAAACAACCCAGGCAACGAGAAAAGCGATCCAAAAGGTTCGTTTGCTACTTTCCCGTGGTTGGGTATTGCAAATGGCGGAGATGATGATGCCCGCCAGCGCCGGTCCACAGGTGGCGATAAATGCCAGTGGGGCCAGCAGGAATTCACCCTTGTACAATGCGGTGTAGGAGAATCCCAGCCCCCAGGTGATTGCGAAGGTGATGACGAAGAAAGCGATGATCTGATGACGCTTGATCCAATCGGACAGACGGTTCATGATATTTCTCCTCAGGTGACAGCCATCTACAAGATGACCGTCACCTGATTGATTCATTTTACGAACGGGATGCTAAGCGCATAGCGGATGGGCTTATCCGACAGAGCGCGCATGGCATTGACCACGCCCTGATAGGTGCAGAAAATCCCGATGAAGATGAAGGGAAGGATGCTTAATATGGCCAGGGTTGAGGCCAGCAAGACAAATCCTTCTCCCATATCCATGCTCAGCAGGATTAATGCGGGTAAGCCAACGAGCAGGAAGAACGATGCGGCAAAGAGCGATAGTGTCATGGTGATCTGGAAGTTGAGCACATGGCGTCCGTGCTGGTCAATCTTGTAGGATTG
>JAYRVQ010000223.1:0-6389 GCA_041918465.1 Anaerolineales bacterium | reverse complement strand
GGTTAAGACCTTTAGGACTCCCGAAGGCACCATGTTGAACGCGGTGGATCACGTGGATATGCAGATTAAACACGGGGAATTCTTTTCCATGCTGGGTTCATCGGGATGCGGCAAAACCACATCCCTGCGGATGGTGGCGGGTTTCGAATGGCCGACAGAGGGGGAGGTTTATATCGAAGGCAACGCGCAGGGACACACCCCTCCGTTCCAGCGCCCCGTTAATACCGTGTTCCAGAACTATGCCCTCTTCCAGCACATGACGGTCTATCAGAATATCGCCTTCGGTCTCGAAATGGAAAAAGCGACCGCCACAGAGATCAAGACTCGCGTGGGACACGTGCTCGAGATGGTGCAATTGCTGGGCATGGAAAGACGCTACCCGAAACAGCTCTCTGGTGGACAGCAACAACGCATCGCCCTTGCCCGCGCTCTGGTCAAAATGCCGAATGTGCTTTTGCTCGATGAACCACTTGGCGCGCTGGATTTGAAACTCCGCAAGGAAATGCAACTGGAGCTCAAGGCTATTCAGCAGAAAGTGGGTATCACCTTCATTTATGTGACCCACGACCAGGAAGAGGCGCTCACCATGTCCGACCGCATCGCGGTCATGAGCAAGGGCAAGGTGAGACAGGTAGGCAATCCCGTGGAAATTTACGAGCGCCCAAACACCCGCTTCGTTGCCGACTTCATCGGCGAATCCAACTTCTTCGATGGAGTTGTCAAGTCGGTTGATCAGGAACGGGCTAACGTATTCGTTTCCGCTTTGAATGGCGAGATTACGGGACTGAATACGGGTGGAGTTGGGGTGGGCGAAAAGGCCATCCTCTCCATCCGACCTGAAAAGATTCGCATTTCCGAGCAGCCCGCTTTGAAAACAAACTTTTTCAATGGCACGGTTAAGACCACCACCTACATTGGCTCCGATACCCATGTTTATGTTGACGTGGGCGGGATCACACTTAAGGTCTGGGAGCAGAATAAAATATCCAGCCTTGACCCGAAAGCCTATTACGTTCAGGGACAAAACGTCTGCCTGAACCTTTTCCCAGAAAACACCCTGGTCTTGGCGGAATCGTGAGGCAACCATGCTGAAACGCCTGCGTGAAAACAAGTCCATTCAGGGCACTCTGCTGGTGTCGCCCACGTTACTGTGGATGATCGGCTTGTTGTTCATCCCGCTTTTGCTGACGACCGTTGTCTCGTTTGGCACGCGCGATGCCGATGGCGGCGTGATCTACGGCTTCAGTTTCCACAATTACATCCGCCTGTTTGGTATTTCCAGTGATTGTCCTGATGGCCAGACTGTCTGCTTCGATTCTCTCTATGCCAATATCCTTGGCCGTTCCCTCTCGCTGGCTTTTTGGACAACGGTGATCGTCATCGCCCTCGCCTATCCACTGGCATACTTCATCGCGCGGGCGCACCCGAAACGTCGCAATACTTTTTTGATGCTCGTCCTCGTCCCCTTGTGGACGAATTTCGTCATCCGTGTCTACGCCTGGATGATGCTCCTGCGCGAACAGGGTGTCATTAACGGGATCATCGGTTGGGTCGCGGCCCGCTTCGGGGTCGCGTTCGAGCCGTTGGAAATGCTTTATACACCGGGCGCAGTGCTGGTTGGCATGGTCTACGAGTTTTTACCTTTCATGATTCTGCCGATCTTTACCTCACTCGAAAAGATCGACATTCCGCTCTACGAGGCCGCCGCGGACCTTGGGGCGAATCCGTTCCGAACCTTCCTGCGCGTCACCCTGCCGCTTTCAATGCCTGGCGTTGTCGCGGGGACGATCCTGGTCTTCATCCCGGTCATGGGAACCTTTATCGTATCTGATTTGCTAGGCGGCAAACAGGTTATTCTCGTTGGTAATCTCATCCAGAACCAGTTCCTCTCGGCGCGTGACCCAACCTTCGGCTCGGCCGCTTCGTTGATTTTAATGATCATGACCCTGATCGTGACGTATTTCTACACCCGTAAGTTTGGGTTTGGTGAGGAGATTGTTGCCGTATGATCCCGCACGATTCAATTCCATTTGCAAAGGAGCGTGCGGGATGAACCCCCATCGCCGACATCCCTTCATTCGTGTCGCGACCGTGCTGGTGTACTTCTTCCTTTACGCGCCCATCATCGTACTGGTGTTGTACGCCTTCAATGCTTCGCGCACCAACATTCTCTTCGCGGGTTTTATTCCATCGATTGGGCCGCTCCAGATGGATGGAAGCGTTGTAACGCAGAGTCCTTGTGGCCCGTTCCATTGGTTTTGCGAACTCTCACGCAACCGTGAGGTCGGACTGGCGGCGCGCAATACCCTCACGATCGCCTTCGTCTCCACCTTTCTCTCCACCATCATCGGGACGATGGCCGCTCTGGCCATCCAGCGCTACAATTTCCGTCTCAAGAGTTTTTCGCAACTGTCGCTGTACGTTCCCATCGTCATCCCTGAAATTGTGATGGGCATTGGCATTTTGACGCTCTTCAGCCAGTTGTTCGGAGTGCTGAACGGCGCCCTCGGCCTGACGGGAGATTCCCGCCTCTCTCTTGGACTGGGGACGGTCATTGTTTCTCATATCGCTTTCTCTGTCCCGTTCGTGACCCTCGTTGTACAGGCGCGCCTGCAGGGCTTCGACAAATCCTTCGAAGAGGCCGCCATGGATCTCGGCGCGAACGAATTGACCACTTTTTGGCGAGTCACCTTTCCGATGATTCTGCCCGGCGTGCTTTCGGGCGCGTTGCTGGCCTTCACCCTCTCGCTGGACGATTTTGTCATCACCTTCTTCACCACTGGCCCGGGCGCAACCACGCTTCCCATCTATGTGTATGGGCTTCTGCGCAGGATCATCACGCCACAAGTGAACGCCCTGTCCACGGTGTGGATCGCCATCGTGCTGGCTGTCGTGTTCCTGTTGCAGAGACTGCAAAACCGCGAGGCAAAATGATGTTGTGAAAACCATGGCGACTGCCATGAGTTTCAAATTTTGTTCCATTCTTCAAAGGAGGAAGAGATGAGCAAGGGCATGTTGTTCAAACTGTTGGCGCTGGTGGCTGTCCTCAGCCTCACGTTGGCGGCCTGCGGGGGGAAGACCGCGGCACCCGCCGAGGAACTGGTTGCCTCTACGGGATTCGTTTGCCCGCAGCCTGAGCCGCGCGTGGAAGTAACCTCGAAGGAACTCAACCTGTTTGTGTGGACGGAATATTTTCCGTCCGAAATGCTGGAATGTTTCGAATTGGTGTACGGCATCAAGATCAACCGTGATGAGTATTCCTCCAACGAGGAGATGTACGCCAAACTGTCCGCGGGCGGGACAAACTACGATCTGGTCCAGCCGACCGACTACATCGTCGAGTTGATGATTCGCGAGGGACTCGTTCAGGAGATGGATTTAGCCCAATTGCCCAACATCAAGAACATTGACAAGGGTTATCTAGACCTGCCCTTCGACCCAGGCAACAAGTACACCGTTCCGTACCTGGCAGGCTTGGACGCCATTGTCTACAATGGCGATGCGATAGACACCCCGCCGACCTCCTGGGCGGACCTGTGGAAACCCGAATATGCGGGCAAGATGGTCTTCCTCGACGATTCGCGCGTCGTCATCGGGATGACCCTGCTCACACTCGGCTACGATTTCAATTCCACTGATCCTGTTGAGTTGGAAGCGGCCAAAGTCAAACTGGCGGAACTGATTCCCAATGTCAAGCTGTTCGATAGCGACAGCCCGAAGACCGCTCTCATCGCGGGTGATGCTGATCTCGGCATCGTCTGGACAGGTGAAGCCTTCCTTGCCAATCAGGAGAATCCCGCCATTCAGTTCGTGTATCCCTCCGAAGGGTCCGTGCTTTGGCAGGATAACTGGGCCATCCCTGTGGGCGCCTCGCATCTTGACGCGGCCTACGCCTGGATGAACTACATTATGCAGGGCAATGTTTTCTGGTTGTTGCTACGCGACTATCCCTACACCAATCCGAACCTGGCCGCGTTGGAATATGCCAAGGCCAACCACCCTGATGTTTACGATGCGTTCATGAATTCGCCAATCACCAACCCGGACCCGTCGGTGGTTGAAAACGCGGTCGTGGTCGAGGATGTGGGCGAGGCCCTTCCGTTGTACGACCAGATCTGGACCGAGGTAAAGGGCGGAGAATAGCCCTCGAAACGGAATCAGTTAGAAAGTCCAGCAACCGACCGTGCTATGCGCGGTCGGTTGCTTTAATGGCATAGAAAACATCTGTTTGATAAGTAATCGTCAAATAAACGTTGACATATTTGATGAAACGTCATAGAATGTCGTTGTGGATAGCGAAATCGTCACCCAGCCGCTCGATGATATTGACCATTCTATCATCGAAGCCATGCACAAGGATGGCCGCGTCGCCTTTGCCCAGATTGCGGAACGGCTCGGCGTTTCCGCGGGGATGATCCGCCTGCGCTACAACCGCCTGGTGGAAATGGGCGCGTTGAAGGTGGTGGCAATCTCGAATCCGATGAAGATGGGCTTTAAGAGCGTGGCGATGATCGGCATTCGTGTGGACGGAAGCAGGTTGCTTGAAGTGGCCGAGAAGATCTCCAAGCTGGATGAGGTTATCTATCTGGTTGTAACCAGCGGGCGTTTCGATCTCTTCGCGGAGGTGATCTGCCGCGACCAGTCTGATTTTGTGAATTTTCTGGCGCAGAAACTCTCAGCCATCGAAGGCGTGCGCGAAACAGAATCGTTCATGCACTTGAAGATCGTGAAAGAAATTTATTTTTAGATTTGCGCGAATGCGTCGCACCTCTGGAGACTCCTCTGACCCGATAAGTGCGACGTATCATCCTGCCAAACTAACTCGCAGACGCGGGTTATAAAACTAATGGAGCGAAAGGAATATGAAAATATTGCTGGTAGGCGTTGGAGGGGTAGGGGAAGCCATTGCCGCGATTGCCAAACCGCGTGCATGGATGGAACAAATGGTGTTGTGCGACTACAACTTGAAACGCGCGGAGGAGGTACAGAAAAAACTGGGCGACCTAAAACGCTTCCCCGTTGAATTCATTGACGCGGGCAAACAGGAAATGGTTGAGGAATTGGCGCGGAAATATAAAGTGGATTTGATTATGAATTCGGTTGACCCGATTTTTAATGAAAAGATTTTCGACGCAGCCTTTAACGTGGGCGTCACCTATATGGATATGGCGATGACGCTCTCAAAGCCGCATCCCACCGACCCGTTCAACCAAACGGGTGTGAAGCTGGGCGATTATCAGTTTGATACGGCGAAGGACTGGGAGAAGAAGGGGCTACTGGCCTTGGTTGGGTGCGGCGTGGAACCTGGTATGGCGGATGTGTTCGCGCGCTATGCGCAGGATCGTCTCTTCGACGAGATCGAGGAACTTGGCATCCGTGACGGCGCGAACATCACTATCGAAGGCTACGAGTTCGCGCCCAACTTCTCGATCTGGACCACCATCGAGGAGTGTCTCAATCCGCCCGTCATTTGGGAGGCAGGCAAAGGCTGGTTCACCACCGAGCCGTTCTCCGAGCCAGAGACGTTCGACTTCCCCGAAATCGGCCCCGTGGAAGTGGTCAACGTGGAGCATGAGGAAGTTCTGCTAATGCCGCGCTGGGTGAAGACGAAGCGCGCCACTTTCAAGTATGGACTCGGCGACCAATTCATCAGTGTGTTGAAAACTCTTCACATGCTCGGACTCGATAACAAGGAAAAGATAAACGTCAAGGGTGTGCAGGTCGCGCCGCGCGACGTTGTGGCGGCCTGCCTGCCCGATCCCGCGCACCTTGGCGACAAGATGAGCGGCAAGACCTGCGCAGGAACGTGGGTTAAAGGAATGAAAGATGGAAAGAAGAAAGAAGTCTACCTTTACCAGGTGGCAGACAATGCCGAGTGCATGAAGCAATGGGGATGTCAGGCTGTCGTCGCACAGACTGCATTCAGCGCCGTCATCGCAATGGACCTGCTGGAGCATGGCGTCTGGAAAGAAGCAGGCGTGCTTGGCCCAGAAGCCTTCCCGCCCGACCCGTTCATGGAGAAGATGGCGGATTACGGTTTCCCGTATGGGGTCAAGGAAATGTAGTCGATAACGTAGTAGTACAACCTCCCGCGGACATCTCATTCGCGGGAGGTTTTGTTGTGATCTATGAAATCTTGCGAAATCTCGAAAGCGACGAATCTACCTGCTCAGCCTGTATGTTTCGGCAAAACCCGTTTGCCATCCTTGCCGAGACTCCGTATAATTACAATAACCCAGCCAAAAGTCAATTGCTAATGGCTAATCGCTACTGGAGGACGCCATGCCGAACGGATACAACGGAAAAATCCTGCACGTTGATCTCACCAAGGGGAAACTCGAAATTGAAAAACCAAAAGAATCCTTCTACCGCAAGTACCTCGGCGGTTC
>JAYRVQ010000222.1:0-1528 GCA_041918465.1 Anaerolineales bacterium | reverse complement strand
GACTTGGGCACCGGCATTCTTTCCGATGGAATAGCATCGGGGATCAAAGCGGCGCTTGTCGCAAAGAAAATCATGACCACCTCAAGCGGGCCGATTGGATTTGGAATCAATCTGCTGGTCAGTTTTATTACAGGGAAAGCGAAAGACTGGATTGAAAAAGCCGATGTGCTCGGCTCTACAGGCATTTACCTGACCAGGTCCGATGGCTGGGGCGTAACAAGTAAGAAAACAATCCGAACCCCCGACGGTGGGCTGGAGATTACTTATTCTGTTAACATTTCACAGACGCCTGGTTCCAAGCCTGTTTCTTCCACGGGATCCACAGTCCTGCCCACAACAGGCGGCATTACATCCTGCCCTGGCGCAAAACCATTCACCGTTAAGGTGGGCGACAAGGGATACGTTTGCACCAAATATGACAGGTTGATCGTCCGTTACACTCCGTCCATGTCTGGAAGCGAGACGCTCGCACTCTACCCGGGAGCAGAGTTCACGATCATCGAAGGGCCGCGTTGCGCCGATAACTTCACCTGGTGGAAAATCTCCATCCCTGCGGGGACGAAATACAGTTGTAGTACCTGCTTGAGGGAAAGTTACAGTTACACCAGCGAAACAAAAACAGGCTGGGTGCGTGAAGGTTGGGATACCAAAGACACCTACTTCATTTGCAAACGATGAAGTGACGAATCAAAAGACCTGTGACGTTTCCAAACGTCACAGGTCTTCCTGTTTAGTACTTCAACAGCGTGGCGATCTCTTCGGGGTGCTTGGCCACTTTCACGCCCGCGGCTTCAAGCGCCTTCACCTTATCCGCCGCGGTGCCTGCGCCGCCTTCGATGATGGCGCCCGCGTGTCCCATGCGCTTGCCGGGAGGGGCGGTCTGTCCCGCGATGAACGAGACGACGGGCTTGGTCATCTTCTTCGAGATGAACTCCGCCGCCTTCTCCTCGTCCGTGCCGCCGATCTCGCCAATCATCACCACTTTTTCGGTTTCGGGATCGTGCTCGAACATTTCCAGCACGTCAATGAAATTTGTCCCGTTGACCGGGTCGCCGCCGATGCCCACGCAGGTGGTCGCGCCGAGTTTAACGTTCATCATGGCGTACAACACTTCATAGGTGAGCGTGCCAGAGCGCGAGACAACGCCCACGTTGCCGGGGATGGCGATGTTGCCGGGGATGATGCCCACCTTCGACTCGCCCGGAGTCAACAACCCGGGGCAGTTCGGACCGACGAGTCGCACCCGTTTCTGGTCGAGGTAGTTACGGACGCGCATCATATCCTGCACCGCGACTCCCTCCGTGATACAGACGATGAGCGGGATGCCCGCGTCCGCGGCCTCGAACATGGCGTCGGGCGCGAACTTGGCAGGGACAAAAATGACCGTTGTGTTCGCGCCGGTGGCTTCCGCCGCCAGTTTGACCGAATCGAAGACAGGAACTTTTCCGTCCAACACCCATTCGCCGCCTTTGCCGGGCGTCACGCCGCCAACGATATTTGTCCCGTAGGCGAACATCTGCTCGGTGTG
>JAYRVQ010000221.1:0-4145 GCA_041918465.1 Anaerolineales bacterium | reverse complement strand
TGGATATTCCGTCGCGGCCACCGCCACCACGCACCCGGTCTTGTCGATCAGCAGGGCCTTGGTGGCAGTCGTGGATGTGTCAATGCCAAGGAAGTATGCCATGCTTCACTCCAATCCCAATTGCTCGGCCAGGGCCTGCGCGCCGACTTCATTTTGTGGAAGATCAATGCCGCCGTACAGTTCCCAGGTTTCAGTGTGCGTGACGGACTCGTCCGGAGCCAGTGTGCCGATGGGGGACAGCGTTTCCAGTTCGAGGAAGCGCTGGTTGCAATAACATTCGCTTGAACTTCCCAGATCATAATACGCGGACTTCGGATCGAAAGGCGCACGCTTGACAAACAGGACTCCGTCCAGCCAATAGGCCAGCCAGCCGCGCGGGTTGGGGAATCCAATCTTAAAAGGTTGTTGCATTTCGGCGCGAACGAGAACATATTGATTTCCCCAAGTCACATGTGGATTGGAAATATCCGTGTATGGCCAAAGCGACAGGGAACGGTTCGGCAGGACTTCGGTCTGCTCCCGCGACTGGGGCAGGATCGCAACCCCGCCCGTGCGAAACTGTGTGATCGCCCACGGCGCGCATTCCACGGGCCACAGCCCGCGGTTGGTTAACGTGTGGCGGACAATGACTTGGGGTTTTTCGTCCACCAGCGAAATTTGGATGGCCTTCTCGATTCCTGTCTGAACTTCGACTGGCTGTGTGACCAACAAGCCTTCCCGCGCTGGGACAACGGTGACAGCTTCATTGTCCGGAATGTACGTACGCGGCATGTTTTCCGGGGCGTGCCACAGGCGATGTCCGCCATGGAAATGAAAGAGGGTTCCATCCGGGCGCTCGGTGACAAAATCCGGCAGTTCAGCGAATAAGTTTTTCCCGCCTTTGAATTGCAGGGAGATGACGCGCGGCCCCGCTGATTGGGTAATCAGCAATCGGAGAAACGAATTCTCAAGGGAGACGCAGTCGAAATCGAGAAATTTTACGGTTTGCATCATGACACGGAGGAAAGTGTCATGCCTGTTGTTCAGGCATGACGCTCAGGAGATTAGTGAATGCCGAGCAACAGGTCAATCGTCAATTGATCGAGTCGTTCGTATTGCAGACCTTTTGAGCTGATGGCCGCGCGGTCAAAGGAATGGGACTTGAGCGCCTGGGCTTTTTCTGCATTGTACTTGCCAAAGTACGGGGTCATTGTGCCATTGTCCGCATGGATTTCGGCGAGCAGGGCCTGTATCTCTTTGTCCGCGTTGAATTGTGCGGCCTTTTCTTTCAGCATGAGGTATGTGCGCATACAGCCGCGCGCAAAATCTTTAACGCCCTCGATGTCTTCTGTGCGGTAAGCATGCGCGTCGAAGTGACGTGAACCGGCGTACCCAACATCCTCAAGGAATTTGACCAGGTAGAACGCAGCCTTGATGTCGCGCGAACCGAAGCGCAGATCCTGATCGTAGCGGCCGGGATACTGATCGTTCAGGTCAATGTGGAAGAGTTTCCCCGACTCCCACGCCTGCGCGACGCCGTGCATGAAATTGATACCCGCCATGTGTTCGTGTGCCACTTCGGGATTCACGCCGACCATTTCGGGATGGTCGAGGGTCTCGATGAAGGTCAGCATGTGTCCGGTGGTGGGATTGTAGATGTCGGCGCGCGGCTCATTGGGTTTGGCTTCCAGCGCGAATCTCAAGTTGTATTTTTTATCGAGTACGTATTCGCACAGGAAGTTCATTGCTTCGCGGTTGCGCTTGATGGCGTCCACGGCGCTTTTACTCGAATCGGTCTCGGTTCCTTCGCGTCCGCCCCAGAAGACGTAGATCCTCGCGCCAAATTCCACGCCCAGGTCAATTGCGTTCATGGTTTTTTGCAAGGCGTACGCGCGGACGTTTGGATTGTTGCTGGTGAACGCGCCATCCTTGAAGATCGGGTCGCTGAACAGGTTGGTGGTCGCCATCGGCACAACGATCCCGGTCTCTGCGAGGGATTTTCGGAAGGCCTTCTTGATGGCGTCTGCTTCGGTGGGGGTGGCGTCGATGGGAATCAGATCGTTATCGTGAAAGTTGACGCCGTACGCGCCAACTTCGCCAAGCAGGTAGACCAGTTCGGCGGGAGATTTGTGTTCGCGAGTGGCCGCGCCAAATGGATCGGCGCCGCGCGAGCCAACCGTCCACAGGCCAAAGGTGAATTTATGTTCCGGTTTGGGGGTGAAGTCAGACATTGCATACTCCTTTTTTAAGAAACTTGCACGGGACAAACGAATACTCGTTTTTCGACAGGCATCTTGCCGTCACCGACGATCTCAAATTCGCCCGTCAAGCGGATATCCTCGCTGGAACTTCCGACCAGCACAAAGATTCGTCCGGGTTCGAGCACGAGACTGAGTTCGGTGTCGTAAAAAGCCAGTTGGTCGGCGGGCAGGCCAAAGGTCACGGTTTTGGACGCGCCGGGTTCGAGCGTCAGACGGACGTATCCCTTTAATTCCTTCATCGGGCGCGGGACGCTGGCATACTCGTCACGAGTGTAAAGCTGGACCACTTCGTCGCCTGTGACCTTGCCTGTGTTGGTAATTCTGAGCGAGACGTTCACGGTCTCGCGACCCCCAACCTGTTTCCGATCCATGGACAGGTTGCTGTATTCAAACGCGGTGTAACTTAACCCGTGCCCAAAGGGATACAACGGCGCGGCCTTCTCGGAGACATAATCACCGTACCAATGCGATTTCATGCCCGACGGCTTGTGGTTGTAGTAGATGGGCACCTGGCCAACGTGACGAGGAAATGTGACCGGCAATTTGCCGCCGGGATTGACATCGCCGAAGAGGATGTCTGCAATTGCCGCGCCGCCCTCTTCGCCGGGAAGCCAGGCTTCAAGGATGGCGGATGCGTCTTTGTCCAGCCAGGGGAGGGCATAGGGGCGGCCATTAACCAGCACCACCGCAACAGGTTTGCCCGTGGCAAGGATTGCTCGCGCCAACTCCTCCTGCACACCGGGCAGGCGCAGATCGGCGCTGTCACGCGTTTCGCCTGTGGTGCAACTGGGAACCAGACCGGAACAATCGCCGAGAACAAGCACCACGGCGTCGGCCTGTCGGGCAATTTGAACGGCTTCGGCAAATTCACTGGCGCCCGGAATCAGATTATCACAGCCTTTTGCATAAAGAATTTTAGTATCGGACGCGACAGCCGATCTAATTCCTGCCAGCACGCTGATAACCTGCACTTTATGCTTGGCAAGTTCAATTTCATCGAGCGCGGCAAACGATGAATTGGACGGGGACATAAACTTCATCAGTTCCAGGGTTGCCGCGTAGGAATAATCGCCAAGCAGGTTGCGCTCGCTGTCTGCATTTGGGCCGATAACGGCCAGCGTGTCAATGGTTTTTGGGAGGGGAAGCAGTCCGTCGTTCTTGAGCAGGACCATGCTTTTGCAGGCGATCTGACGCGCCAGATCGCGTTGCTCTGCGGTCTCAAAGACTTCGAGGACGCGGCCTTCATCCACGTAGGGATGCTCGAACAGGCCGAGTTCGAACTTTTTCTGCAAATGACGACGCACCGCGGTGTTGACGGTTTCCATGTCCAAATCGCCCGCTTCCATCGCGACTTTGAGCGGGTCGCCGTAACAGACGGTGGTCGGCAGTTCGACATCCACACCCGCGGTGAGCGCCAGCCGTCCCGCGGTGGATAGATCCGCCGCGGCGTTGTGGAAGTTGTGGATCATGAGGATCGCCTCGTAATCTGAGACAACCACGCCCTCAAACCCAAGTTCGTTGCGCAACAAGTCGGTCAGGATTCGACGGGAGACGGCCACCACCTCCCCGTCCAGTTCGGGATAAGAGTTCATAATGGAGGCCAGGCCTGCGTCGCGTATGGCCGCTTGGAATGGGGCAAGAAATATTTCGTGCAGGTCGCGCATCCCCATGTATACGGGGGCGCAGTTCTGCCCACCCTGCGATAGGCTATGGCCGATGAAATGCTTGCCGGTTGCCATCACCCCCTCAGACAGGGTCTCTCCCTGCAAGCCTCGAATATATGCCATGCCGAATTGACTGACCAACGTCGGGTCTTCGCCAAAGGTCTCTTCGGTGCGACCCCAGCGCGGGTCACGCGAAATGTCCAGCACGGGGGCCAGGGCCTGGCGCGCACCGATTGCGAGT
>JAYRVQ010000220.1:0-2206 GCA_041918465.1 Anaerolineales bacterium | reverse complement strand
GCCTTGTCCGCACGCAACGGGCGCGTTCCAAAATCCGCGCCTGGTTCAAGAAGGAAGACTACGAAAAGAACCTGTCCTCTGGGCGCGCCCTGCTGGATCGGGAACTCCAGAGATTGGGCATGGCAGAAACCAATCTGGAAGCGCTGGGGCGAAACCTGGGATACAAACAGCCCGACGAAATGTATGCCGACCTTGGCTGTGGCGACATTTCGCTGAGTAAAATTGTCAAACTGCTGTCGGAGGCGCCGGGTAGTGAAGACCTGCTGGAGGCGGCCGCGCCCACCAGCGAGGCGGTGACAACCGAATCGATCAACGTGGTGGGATTGAAGGGTTTGCTGACGAGCATGGGAAGATGTTGTAACCCCACGCCCGGCGACCAGATCATCGGCTATATCACACGCGGACGCGGCGCGACGATTCATCGGCAGGACTGTCCCAACGTGTTACGCATGAAAGACCGCGAGCGGCTGGTGCGCGTCTCATGGGGTGAGCACGTGCGAACGTATTCCGTGCCGATCAAAATTTCCGCCTATGACCGCACGGGATTGATGGGCGATATTTCGAATTTGTTGAACACTGAGGGAGTGAACATCGCGGACGTGGGCGTGAAGGTCGCGCACAGCATGGCGGATTTGCGATTGATCATCGAAGTGAAAGATATTTCCCACCTGAGTCGGATTCTGACGAGGATCGAAAGTATTCCGAATGTGCTGGAGGCGCAGCGGGTGAAACCGGGATAGCGTTATGCCAAAACCTCGCGCTTTCCCCACCCTTTCCGCCCTCTTCGCCGTCATCATCTGGGGTGGGACGTTTATCGCGACAAAAGTCGCGCTGAGAGAAGTCTCGCCCGTCACCATTGTTTGGATCCGCTTCGGGATTGGGGTCATCATTCTCGGCATTACAGTCTTCGTCCGCAGGCAATTCGCGCTGCCGGCCAAAAACGATATCCCCTATCTCATCCTTCTGGGATTCATCGGCGTCACCTTTCATCAATGGCTACAGGCCACAGGCCTGCAAACCGCGCGCGCCACCACCACCGCATGGATCGTGGCGACCATCCCTGTCTTCACCGCCCTGCTCGGCTGGCTGGTCTTGAAGGAAAAAATGAATCTGGCGCGCGTGAGCGGCATCGTGAGCGCGGCGTTGGGGGTGCTACTCATCGTCAGCAACGGCAGAATCAGTTCACTCGTCACGGGCGAAGCGGGGACCTTCGGCGACGCGCTCATCCTCATCAGCGCGGTCAACTGGGCAGTCTACACCATCCTTTCGCGGCGCGAACTGGCGCGCCATCCTGCGGCGCGCATGATGTTTTACGTGATGCTGTTCGGATGGCTGTTCGCCTGCATCTGGATGTTCGGATTCGGTCCCGGCCTGACCGAACTGCCGCGTCTCACCGCTTCAGGCTGGACCTCGATCCTGATCCTCGGAATCTTCGGCTCTGGTCTCGCCTACATCGCCTGGTACGACGCGTTGCGCGAAATCCCCGCTTCGCAATTGGGCGCGTTCATCAACATCGAGCCGCTGGTGACGATGCTTCTCGCACCAGTCATCGGAGAGCCCTTCCAGCCGCTTTCCCTGGTCGGCGGCGCAATCATCATCTTTGGCGTGTGGCTGGTTAATCGGCAAACGTAGTTAAAAAGTCTTATAGTCAGATGATCTAATGGTCAACTATCAGATTATCTGACTAAAAGATTAAATCTTCCCCGCCACATAATCCAACACATCGATCTTCGTCAGAATCCCGATCGGCTTGCTATTCTCCACCACGATCAGCGCGTAGCCCGCGGTGAGCGATGGCATGGATTCCTCCAGCGATGCCTCTGGCGGGAAGACCGCACCCGCGTTCTGCACGAGACTGTCAATTGGCTCATCGTGGCTGTGACCCGCGTGATGTTCGAGCATGTGATTTAACACGTCCACTTCTTCGAGCAGGCCAGCGAGAGCGCCGTCCGCACCGACGACGGGCATCTGCGAAATACCGTGCTGGTGCATCACCGTCACCACCTTGCGGATGGAATCGCCAAGAGTCGCCGTGAACAGCGACTTGTTCGGCTTGGCAAGCAGGAGATCGCCGAGGGTCATCTCGCCGAACTCGGTGGCAAGGAAGCCGAACTCACGCATCCACTTGTCGTCGTAGAATTTCGAGAGATAGCGCGAACCCGAATCGGGGAAAATGACAACGGGGAGTCTGTCCGCAGACAATTTG
>JAYRVQ010000219.1:0-2598 GCA_041918465.1 Anaerolineales bacterium | reverse complement strand
TCCAATTGGCTATGGACAAACCATCTCCCAGCCATATATCGTCGCGTTTATGACCCATCTATTGGAGTTGACAGACTGCGAACGCGTCCTTGAAGTGGGAACAGGTTCGGGCTACCAGGCCGCGATTCTCTCCCATCTCGCGGCGGAAATTCACACAGTGGAAATGATTCCTGAATTATTTGCCCAGGCTGAAGGAACTTTGAGCGAGCTGGATTGTGCCAATGTTCATTGCCATCTCGCGGACGGTTCCCTCGGCTGGGCGGAGGCCGCACCCTATGATGGGATTCTCGTCACTGCCGCGGCTCCGTCCGCGCCGCAGGCGTTGCTGAGTCAACTCGCGGAGGGTGGGCGGCTTATCCTGCCTGTCGGTGACCGAGGTTATCAAGAATTGGAAATTTGGCGAAAGGAAAGTGGGGAATTTAAGCGCAGGCCGAGTCTCGGCGTGGCGTTTGTGCCGCTGAGAGGGGAGTATGGGTGGAAATAAGGAATCGCCTTCGTTCCCTTTGTGTTTCAAAAAGAACTTCCCCGCATTTTCTCCATCAACTTCGTTTTCTCATGCTCCGATAAAAACGCAATCGCCAGCGCGTTTTGCTGCGCTTGACGAATCTGATCGGCACTGAGTCCCGCTTTCGGCGCGGCGATGTTGTATTCGTAGGGCAGGTCAATACCAGAGATGCCGGGGTCGTCGGTGTTGATGGTGGCGAGGATGCCGCGTTCGAGGAAGGTTTTCAGCGGGTGGCTGGGATAGTCGGGGACGCAACTGGTCTGCACGTTGCTGGTGAGGTTGCTTTCCACGCCGATTTGATGTTCGGCCATGTAATCCATGAGCGCGGGGTCGTCCACGGCGCGGATGGCGTGGCCGAGACGTTTTGTCCCCAGTTCGCGGAGGGCCTGCCAGATGCTGTGCGCGCCGTCCGCTTCGCCCGCGTGGACGGTGAACTGCCAGCCCGCGTCACGCGCGCGCTTGAAATGCTCGCGGAAGAGTCCGCCTGGGAAATTGGCCTCGTCACCTGCCAGGTCGAGCGCGACAATGTGTTCGCGTTGGGTTAGGAGCGCGTCCAGTTCTTTCGCGCCGTTAAGTGGACCAAACGTTCGGCTGATGATCCCTATCAAATTGGCAGACAGGCCAAAGTCCCGCGCGCCCGCCTGCACTCCGTCCACAACCGCTTCGGTTACGCCGTCTGGATTCAGTTTGTGCGCGTCGGCCATGAACATCGGGCTGAAGCGCAGTTCGATGTAGTCAATCCCCTCGTTTTTCGCGTCTTCGATATTTTCGTATGTGACTCGGCGGCAGGCGTCGTAATCCACGAGGACGGCCATCGGCCAGTGGAACTTGGCGATGAAATCCATGATGGTCGGCTTCGGCTCGGTAATCTGCACGTGTGGGCGCAGAGACTCCACGTCCCAGGCGGGCAGGGGGATGTTGTGTTTGCGCCCGAGGTCGAGCACGGTTTGCAGACGCACGTTCCCGTCGAGGTGACGGTGGAGATCAATGAGGGGAAGATCGGGGGAGATCATGATTTGATTTTACCGCACGAGTGATGGTACGCGGAAAACACAGATTGACGCGGATGAACGCGGATTTTCTAAATTTCTTTCTCCGCGTTTTCTGTGTCCGTCCGCGTTCTCCGCGTCCTTTTAATGAAGAGAGGTCGATTTAAAATTGTTACTCGTACTTTCGTATCACCAACACCGCATTATGCCCGCCGAAGCCAAAGGCATTACTGATGGCAACATTGATTTTTGCCTCGCGCGCCTTGTTGGGGATGTAATCGAGATCACATTCCGGATCGGGTGTTTCGTAATGGATGGTTGGCGGGAGCAGTCCTTCGCGGATGGCGTTCACGCAGAAGATGGCTTCCAGCGCGCCCGTGGCGCCCATCATATGTCCCGTCATGGATTTGGTGGAGGAGATGGGAGTCTTGTAGGCCTGCGCACCGAACGCGGCTTTGACCGCCTTCGTCTCGGATAGGTCGTTCAGCGCGGTACCCGTTCCGTGCGCGGAGACGTAGCCGACTTCGTCCACACTGACGCGCGCCGATTCAAGCGCGAGACGGATGGCGGACGCGCCACCCGCGCCTGTCTCATGTGGTGCGGTGATGTGGAACGCGTCCGCAGTGGAGGCGTAACCCGCCAGTTCTGCCAGGATGGTCGCGTCTCGTTTCTTCGCGTGACTTTCAGTTTCCAGAACGAGCACGGCGGCGCCTTCGCCCATCACCAGTCCGTCGCGGTTCTTGTCGAAGGGTTGCGGTGTCATCGAGTAATCGTCATTGCGACGTGACATCGCGCCGACGCGGTCGAACGCCGCGACTCCCGCGCGGCAGATGGGAGCCTCCGACGCGCCCGCGATGGCCGCGTCAATTGTCCCGTTGCGGAGCATCATCCAGGCCGCGCCGATTCCGTCCGCGCCCGAAGCGCAGGCCGAAGCGACAGAGATGCACGGGCCTTTGATCCCGTAGTCAATGGCGGTCAGACCCGAAGCGCCGTTCGGCATCAGCATGGGAATCAGGAACGGGCTAACGCGACGCGGTCCCGTATCCCGCACGGTGAAGATGGCCTCCTCGAGAGATTTGAGTCCGCCAATCGCAGCAGAGATGA
>JAYRVQ010000218.1:0-1579 GCA_041918465.1 Anaerolineales bacterium | reverse complement strand
GGCGCCCAGACGGGAGTTTGCGGCTCCAGGCCAGCCGCGTCGGTGGGTGGGAAGATCGCGCGGCGGTTCGAACCGTCGCGGTCCATCACAAAAACGCGGTAGCGGCTGGATTCGCTCTGCTCCGGGAAAATGGCTTGAAGATAGGCTACCTGATAACTTCTTTCCTTGCCGCTCAATCGGACCGGGGAGGCTGAAGGGTAGGCGAACATTCCGATATTCTGCACCAGCCGCGCGGAGGCGTCATTGATCATTGAGACAGCCATCAGGTCAAAATAGGGCGAACCCTCCGCAGTCAACGGCACGGGCGCGGGGGCGTGTGTCACCACGAAGAGGGTGCGCGCCTCGGGAGCCCATCCCAGCGGGGGAATCCAGGCCCAGTCACTGTTGGTTTGCAGGGGTGTGATCTCCACCATCGGGCGGAGCAGACCGGTCTCCTGGTCCACGATGCCAATTTCATCCGGCCGCGCATAAACGAGACGCCCGTCGCTGCCCCACGCGAACGTCATACCCCACCAGCCATAGATGCCGCCGCTGTTTGCTTCGATGAGGCCTCTTGGTGTATTGGGCACAGCCCCAGACATTGTCACGCGATAAAAGTCATTGTTGGCCTGCCAGCCGGGCGCGGCCGCGCGCGGTTCCACGGTGGTATAGCCAAAGGTGGGAGTGGTATTTGGCGCCCAGCCCGCAAAGTGGACGATGTTCGCCGCACCACTCACCTGATTGGGCGAGGAGTTGCCAGTGGTGCGGACGACCCACAATGTATTGATCTGCTGGTCGGCAGGCTTTTTGGATTTGCGAGTGAAGAGCAGAAAATCGCCCTTCGGTGAAAGCGTGAACACTCGACCGTCCAGGTCGCCTGTGGTGACGAGCGGTTTGCGGTTGCCCGTGGAACCTTCCATCAGCCAGGCGTTTCCGCCCGCGAGCAAAACCAATTTGCCGGGAATCGGCAGAGGCGCAAATGCAGATAGTGCGCCGACCATGATGATCTCTGCCACAGGCTCTTTCAGAACCACTGTTTTAACAACCGTACGGCTGGTCTCTTCGCCATCCTCGGTCAACACGCGCCAGGTCAGTTCCTGTCGCCCGTTTTCGCCGGACGTTAGCAGGCGTGTCTCGCCTTCAGCCACAGACTCGCTCCGCACCATCTGTCGCTCGAACGGGATCTCCACTTCCTCGGTCACAAATGTTTCAATGACGCGCGTAACGCGGATCTGGTCTCCGTCATTCAGGACAGTGTAAGTGGGCGGCGCGACGGTATCCAGGTTGCCGATCAGGATGCCCGCTTGTTGGAGCGCCTGAGTCACCGTCGTTCCTGTCTGGACCTCGAGCCTACTCTCGTTACCGTCAGCAATGACCGTCACCGAGATGCCTCCGCCAAACTGTGGGGAGCGGCAACTCGTCAAGATGACGGCGAGCAGGCTAAAGGTCAGAAGGAAGCGGGATTTCATTAGACGGGCGGTCGCTTTGGTATAATCCATCCGCTAACGGATGCTTCCGACGATGGTCATGATCCCATCCGCAATCGAAATGGATTTGATACGGAAGCCGGTTGCCACCGGGCCAAGCGCGCCGGTGTAGG
>JAYRVQ010000217.1:0-7599 GCA_041918465.1 Anaerolineales bacterium | reverse complement strand
TTCAGGTAGTGGAGATCGTGGCAGGTAAAACGGTCTACTTTTCCGTGGAGTTGACGGATCTGAACGGCTGGGGATGGCTGAACACGCTGGCATTAAAGTAGGAGAAAAGTGGCAGACAAATTGGGGATTGAATTTCATTTTCAAATCCCTATAATGAAATTAACGCATGATTTCAATCTGAGACTGGGAGGGCCCAATGAAGAAATTGCTTGGAACCGCACTGGCTTTTGTCCTTGGGGGGATTCTGCTTCTTTCAAGCATGGCCGCCGGGAGTCCCGCGCCAATGCCGCAGGCCGTGGATGACCGTCCACCGGATACCACTGTCAAACTGATCTTCATCCATCACTCAACGGGAAATAACTGGTTGACGAATGGCTACGGCAACCTGGGACGATCTCTGGATCGGAACAACTATTTTGTCAGTGACACGGGATATGGCTGGGGGCCGGAAGCCATCGGTGATCGCACCGATATTCCCAATTGGACGGAATGGTTTGCGAGCAACATGACATCAACCTATATGGATGCATTGTTCAATGAGACGGAACAAATCGCATCCTACACGCGCACGCTGGCTGACCCCGGTGGGGAAAACCAGATCATCATGTTCAAATCCTGTTTTCCCAACTCGGCACTGGAGGGCAATCCGGACGATCCTCCTGGTACTTATGAGGAACTCACGGTGAGCGGCGCAAAATATGTCTACAACACCATCTTGCAATACTTTGCCACGCGTCCCGACAAACTCTTTGTTGTCATCACCGCGCCTCCGCTTTCTGATTCCACGTATGCGGATAATGCCCGCGCTTTCAATAACTGGCTGGTGAACGACTGGTTGCGCGAGAATAATTACCCGTTCAACAACGTGGCGGTCTTCGATTTCTACAACATCCTGACCGATGACGACGCGCATCACCGCGTCCACAATGGGCAGGTGGAACATATTCTGGGTCGTCGCAACACGCTGGCCTATCCCTCCGGCGATGACCATCCCTCCGAAGCCGGCAGTCGCAAGGCGACCGAGGAATTTATTCCGATGCTGAACGTCTTCTACCATCGCTGGCTGGAGACTGCTTCGCTTCCTCCCGCGCCCGGGGCTGGTTCCGTTCCCGAAGCCGGCGACCAGCCTGAGGTCCCGGCAGATGCGCCTGCTTTGTCCGGCGTGATCGATGACTTTGAGTCCGGCGCGCAAAGTTGGGAAGTCTTCAGTGACGGACCCGCGTCCACGATGACGTGCGGTGCGGAATCTGGTTCGGGTCGCGTCGGGAACTCGCTCCGGCTGGATTTCAATATTTCAGCCAACGGCTGGGGGACGTGTGCGCGCTTCTTCGATGCCCCGCAAGACTGGAGCGCCAGCGATGGTTTGTCTTTCTACTTTACGGCAGAGCAGGCGGGTATCCTGTTTGACATCGATCTCTACGCGGGTTCCTCCGAGAGTCGCGAGACGTATCTCTACACCATTGAGGCGCCCGCGGAAAGCGCGACGGGTTGGGTTTTGATGCAATTGCGCTGGGGGGACTTTCACCGCGCAGTGTGGGAGGAGAATGCGGATGCGCCTTTTGCGAAAGCAAACGAAGTAGCGGGGATGGCCTTCGGCGTGAATACCCTCCCCGATGCGCCCAACGCTGGTTCGATCCGTGTGGATGATATTGCGTTGCTTGGCGGAGATGTTGCACCATCGGTGTCGCCTCCCGATGAACCAGCTACGCCTGAACCAGTCGAACAAACTGATGAACCTCGCCGTCGCGGGCTGAATTGTGGCGGCGCGGCTTTGATTCCGTTCGCGCTGGCGGGAATTGCTTTTTGGACTCGGAGACGGAGATGAGGCGCGTTGTCCCAACCATCCTGACGCTTGTACTGGCAACACTGGCTTGTAATCTGGGACAAACGCCGCCTCCCACCGGGCCCGTACCGGCTACCGTTTTACCGGTTGTTACCTTGCCTGTACCGAATCCGCCCCTCTCTGGCGATGTGGTTGCCCCCGCTGACTTTGAATACCTCGGCGCATTTCGCCTGCCGGGCGGCGAGGAACCTCCACAGACTTTTGCCTACGGCGGTAACGCCATAACCTTCAATCCTGATGGAGACTTGTCTGGCACGCAGGATGGTTTCCCTGGCACGCTGTTCGTGACGGGACACGACCGCGTCGCCTACGGTGGCGTTCCCGATGGTGACCAGGTTGCGGAAGTCAGCATCCCCGCGCCAATTATTTCCAGGAATGTCACAGATCTCAACACGGCGGAGTTCGTTCAAAACTTTGCAGATGTGACCGCGGGCCACTACACCGAACTGGAAGAAATTCCCAAAGTGGGATTGCAATATCTTAACCGCCCGGAGACCGGACCTAAAATCCATATCGCCTGGGGACAGCATCTCCAGCCTCAGGATGTGGCCTCGCATGGCTGGTTCGATCCGAATCTGTCCGATCCGGATTTCCAGGGAACGTGGTTCATCGGGAACCAGGACCTGTACAGCGTCAACGGTTACATGTTCGAAATCCCTGCCGCGTGGGCAGACGCGTACGTTGGCGGGCGTTACCTCGCCACCGGGCGTATGCGCGATGGCGGACAGGGTGGCATGGGACCGACCATCTTCGCCTACCGTCCCTGGAATGCGGACGGCAGTCTGCCATCTTCAGGGACGCGGTTGGAAGAAGTGACATTGTTACTCTACGAAAACGCCTACAATACTGAGGAAATCATCCGCGCCATGAACGGCTATCAGCATCCCGATTCGTGGGAGGGCGGCGCGTGGATCACGACCTCCTCTGGCGATCAGGCTGTCCTCTTCGCGGGGACCAAGAGCAATGGAGATAAGTATTGGTATGGGTACATCCATCCCGATGGCTCGCAATATGTTTGTGTGGATACCAATGTTATTGATTTCCCCACCTGCCGAAACGCTGACGGTACATCCTGTTCACAACAGGATCTGGGTGGTTGTTGTGATGAAGAAGGCGGCACTTGCGCGTCCATGCGCGGCTGGTGGTCGACGCGCTTCGATGCTGAATTTATCCTGTTTGATCCCAATGATCTGGCAAAGGTCGCCAGCGGACAAATGGAATCCTGGGAGCCTCAGCCCTATGCAGTGATCGACATTGATGAGTATCTCTACCTCGTTCCACCCGAATGGGATGTGGTTGAACTCGGCTGGGGCGACCAGCGCCGCAATCGCATCGGCGATGTTTCCTATGACCGTCAAAGCGGATTGCTCTACGTGCTGGAATTGTACGCGGATGGCGGCAAGCCAGTTGTCCATGTTTGGAAAGTCAGGTGATCACCGGTGTTTTTCTTTGGAAACTCTTTTCCAATCCCTGCGTAGATAAATTCAGGTTTTGCAATTTTGCGCAAATCGTATACACTATTCCTGAAAATTGTCTTCTAAGGAGAATGCAATGAGCAGACAAAGTCGTTCCCAACTGATTCTGGGCCTGATCCTGATTTTGGCTGGGGCATGGTTCATCGTTACGCGGACAGTCCCCTCGTTTGGAGAGTTTGCCGACAAACTCTTCGAGTGGCCGTTTACGTTAATGTGGATCGGTGCGCTGATCCTTGTGGTTGGCTTATTCACCGGCAACCCCGGCGCGGCTGTCCCCGCGACCATTGTAGCGGGGATTGGCGTCATCTTTTACTATAACGATGCCTATGGCGGTGGACAGGGTGCCTGGGCTTACACGTGGGCGCTCATCCCCGGTTTCATCGGGATTGGCACTATCCTTGCAGGTTTGCTGGGTGAAAATACTCGTCAGAACCTAAGGCACGGAGTCAATTCACTGGTCTTCGGTGCAGTCGCCTTTCTCGTCTTCGGTTCCATTTTTGGTCCGTTTGATTTTCTTGGCAGTTATGGCCCGGCCATCCTATTGATCGCCCTGGGACTCTGGCTCCTTGGCCGAAGTCTGTGGAAATCAGTCTCAAGGAAAGGTGATAGCAATGTCTAAGCGTCTTGACCCCGCCATTGTCGGTGGACTGGTTCTTATCCTGACAGGTGTGCTCTACCTGTTGCAAACCATGGGCTATCTGGATAACGTGGGCGATGTGTTCTGGGGCGCCATCTTCCTGGCCGCGGGCGCGCTGTTCCTGTTCGCGTTTTTCACCGGCTCGTGGTGGGCAGTCATTCCGGGATTGGTGCTGGCAGGCATTGGCGGCCTCATCCTGTTGCCTGAATCTTTGGAAGTGTATGGCGGCGCACTTTTCCTCGGCTCCATTGCGCTTGCGTTTTGGCTGGTCTTTTTTACAGCGCCGCGTGACCGCTGGTGGGCGCTCATCCCCGCTGGCATTCTCACCACCCTGGCCGTTGTCACATTCCTGCCCGACCTGATCGGCGGCGTGGCAACCGGAAGCGTTTTCTTCTTCGGCATGGCTTTAACATTCCTGCTGGTGGCCTTGCTGGCAGGCATGCGCTGGGCATACTATCCTGCCGCGGCGTTGGCTGTCATGGGGCTACTGGTCACGTTTGCCTTGGGCTCCGTCGCCAACTACGCTTGGGCAATTGTGCTCATCGGCGGGGGTGGATACTTGATTTATCGCGCATTGCGCCCATCCTCGCGACTGTAATAAACCAGCGACCCCTGTTCTGAGACAGGGGTCGCTGTATATTTAACTTCCCGTTGAATTAATCAGCCGATACCACTTCGATATCGGGAAAGAATTGATGGACGGTTCCCGCTACCCAACCCTGCAACGTGGATGGTAGCAGGGGACACCCCAAACATGCGCCTCCCAACCGGACCGTGAGGCGGTTTCCGTTTAATGAGATGAATTCCACCGACCCGCCGTGGAACTGTTCCACGTAGGCGCTCAACCGCTCCACCAGTGCCTTGAGTTGATCCTCTTTGGAATGGACATTGGCCGTAGCCATGGCAACTGCTCCTTTCTTCTTTTCGCTGGTAATGGCATGCTCCAGAATCTCGCGAACCTGTCGGTTGGCGTCCTTCCAGCGGTTTGAGACCTTGCCAGCCAGTTTGTCCAGAATGATGCGTCCCACTTTGGGGTGACGGATGACCAGTCCGCGCAGATCCCTCCCGCGGATGCGGATGGCCTCAATATTTTCCTTTGCAACTGTCCCAGACGTGTAAACAGGATTACCCACCACAGCCGACCAGCCAAATACCCCGCCAGCCGGGATCTGCGTCAAATTCAGTGGCGGCCCATCGTACGGTTTGTAACAGATGGTCACCGACCCGCGCAGAAGAAGATAGAGGTATAAGGCTGGATCACCCTGTTCAAAAATGACCGTCCGGGCTGGACAGGTGAAGCGTTCAAACAAGGGTTCCACCAGTCTCAGAACCTCTTCATCCAAGTCTTCAAAAGGCGGGATGCTATGCAATTCTCGAAGCATTTACATCATATTATCGGAACTGCATGGTCAGACATAGTGGCAAATTTCCTGAAAGACCAGACATTTATCCCATATCTGCATGAAACAAGTATGATTGCAGGTTATACTCTCGTCACTGATTTTTGAAGGAATTTGAACAAAATAATGAAAAAACAGACCCCTTTTCAACGCAACCTTGCTTTTATAGTGATTGGCATTGGGTTGGTCGCGGTCGGTGTAGCCGCAATGACCCTGCTAACTTTGCGCCAATCTCAATCTGCTCGCACAGCCGAATCATCGGTTGTGCCCGTCAAAGCGGACTACCCCGCGCCCAACCTGACCCTAAACGATCTCGACGGAAACCCGCGCTCCCTATCCGACTATCTTGGACAGGTGGTGCTCGTCAACATGTGGGCCACCTGGTGTCCACCGTGCGTTGCAGAACTGCCCACGCTTAATTCCTTCTACAAGGATTACTCGGACGGCGGTTTTGTGATCATCGGAATTGATGATGGCGAAGAATTGGGCGTCGTGAAGGATTATGTTGCCCGGGCCGGATTGAACTTTCCCATCTGGGCCGATCCAAGCTACCTTTCCGAATCCGCATTCGGGACGATGAACCTGCCTTCTTCATTTGTGATCGATCGCCAGGGACAGGTCCGTTTGCAATGGGTGGGCGCCATCAGCCGCGCCATGCTCGAAAAATATGTTGTGCCGATCATTGAGCAATAAAGAGGAGAGAATCGAATGGACGCAAAAGTAACCTGGAAGGGGAAACTGGCTTTTGAGGCGGTCGCGGATTCGGGGAAATCCATTTTGATGGATTCTGCAGATGTGGAACGCCTCGGCCCCGGACCGATGGAACTGGTCGCCATGAGTATGGCTGGTTGCACCGCGATGGATGTCATCTCGATTTTGGAGAAGAAGAAACAGGATGTAACCAACTTTGAAGTGAAAGTCCATGCCGATCGGGCGGACGATTACCCCAAAGTGTATACCCGCGCCGAGATCGAATACCAGGTGACAGGTCGCGCCATTGACGAGTCCGCGTTGGTACGCGCCATCGAGCTGTCCATCCAGAAATATTGTCCCGTACATGCCATGTTGAGTCAGGCATTTCCCATCACCCAGCATTATGTCATCTTCGAGGATGAGGGGCATGATACGCGGCGCGTGGTTGCAGAGGGGAATTACGTGACAGGGGAGTAAAACCGTAGACGACATCCCCGTTCTGGAATCCTGAAGTGGGACTTCAGGAAGCTTGGCATCTTGGAATCCGAAAGTTCTACTTTCGGATTCTTTTTGATTTACTGAAACTATCTTCGGACGCGGCTGTTCGCGTTCGAGACCTCACTGGCAATGATGATCAGCCCGCCTTTGGCGAGAGTACCGGCATAGGCTCCTGATCCGTTGTGAGCGACCCAGCCGTCTAAATTGAACGCAATTGGTCCATCCGCGGGAATCCACTCACCGTTATATTTGCGCGCAATGTGGATGTGCGTACCGGTGGTGCGCCCGCCTTCGCAGGAGGGCCAGCCCACAGGATCACCCTGTTTCACTTGCATGCCGAGCGGGGCGCGTCCCTCGGTGGCAAGATGCAGGTAAAAGATGACCCAGCCGGTGCGTTCGTTTCCGTCGCCGTCGAGGTCGAGGACTACCAGTCCCGTCTCTGAGCGGACGATCATGCCGTCACCCAAAGCGATGGCGTAAGATTCGCTGTCGGCGGCGAAACAGCCTGAACTCTGGGAAGGCGGGGCGAAATCAATGGCTGCAAATGGCGCGCCGGTTCCCCAGCCAGTGTGCGGACCGCCCGTATACGTCCAGACTTGTCCCTGTTGGAAGGGGAGAGGCAGTTCCGGTTGGCGGAGACTACCGGGGATGAGGGTTAACGGATCCAGCCACGGGTCGCCGAACAGGTCGCGATAAACGCGCGCCAGCCCCATCGGTCCGACCACCGACGCGAAATCAGTCCCCGAAAATATTTTTGAGAAGTAATATTGCAGTCCCACAGAGGACGCGTTCTCCCATGGATCGGGTCGGTACTGGCTTCCATCCACGAGATCGAAGGTGGTCAGATTGCCGATGCGCCAGCCGTAGTAACCGTTGTTCAACGTGTTGGCGGCCCAGACAAGTTGCAGATAGACGCTGTCGTGGGAACGGTCGGCATTGCCGAGCACGTAGGGTGAGTCGGGTGCATTGGGATCGGTGAGCGCGCTGGACTGATATTCGAGAATGGCGATCAGTAAGCGGGGATTGATACTGAAGTTGGTAGCCACATAATCC
>JAYRVQ010000216.1:0-6982 GCA_041918465.1 Anaerolineales bacterium | reverse complement strand
GCGGAGACACGTTAGTTTTTATCTACACCTGTGATTTTGATTCCCGCGTGTGTGCTCCCATATTTTTTGTTGATGCCAATCAGAACGCTGGTGAGGCCTTCAACGACAACCGAATTTTCGAGCGGACCCGCGTCCCAGCCTGTCAGTCCCGCGGCCTCCACGAGTTTGATCGTCTCTGCGCGCGCTTCCTTGCTTGTGCCCGTCACCAGCACGTCACATTCCACATCCGAATCGTCCAACAGGTGCTCGTGCGAGATGTTCTGGAACGCGGCGCAGACTTGCGCGTCCGCACCGAGGATTTCCTTCGCCTCCTGCGCCGCGGACCCCGCGGGGGGCATCTGCACCGTCGCTACTTTCGGCGGGACGAGGGGAACGGTCACATCGATCAGCACCTTTCCTTTGAGCGCGTCCTTCACTGATTCCAGCGTGGACTTGTGCGCGGCATACGGGACGGTCAGCACGATGATGTCCGCTTGTTGCGTGGCCTCCAGGTTGGACATACCGGCCACAAATGCCTCCCCTTCGAGCAATCCCATGATCTCGTTGGCGGCAGATTGCGCCTTGACAGCATCTCGCGAACCGATATGGATGTGATAACCCGCCTTTGCCCAACGGTAAACAAGACCTTTACCTTCCTTGCCCGTTCCGCCAAGGACAGCAATGGACAACAAAATGGATGGATCCGTCATACAAGCTCCAATTCCGGGATTACCCAAGCCCAAATTGGGCAGGATTAGGAAGCGCCACGCCGCCCGACGCCAATTCCCAAATGGTTTGGTAAGCCGCGTCGCGCAATTCAGGGTCGTCGCTTCGGATAACCTCGTAGATGGCTTTCACAACGCCCTCGCGTGGAGTGCGTCGGAGATGCGCCAGTGAGGCGAGCCGTTCATCCACGCTTCCATGTTTCAATGCTTTGATGAGCAGGTCAGTGGCGGGGACTCCGGGGGAGATTCCCGTGCCCTCTTTGCCCGCGAACTCGATCAACCAGGGAGTTTCCGATGCTGGCTTGAGCGGATGAGGAACGCGCGGGTCGGTGGAGACAGATTTACTGTCAATAACTTCCGCGGCGGCATTGCGGACGATCCACTGATCATCTTCGATCTGCGAGTGGCGCAGGGTTTCCAGCGCCCAGGGCTCGTCCACGCGCGCCAACCCGTAGACCACCGCGCGACGGACGAGAATATCCTCAAGGGTCGCGCCATCCTTCAGCATGGCGTACCCCTCTTTCGGATCGTTGGCGAGTGCCTCGGCCGCGGCGCGGCGCAAATCTTCATCGCCGCTCAGGAGGGCGCGTGCCACTGCTTCCAGCGCGGAAGGAGTCCCGATGGCAACCAGCGCGAGACAGGCTGCGCGGCGGGCAAAATTGCTCGGAGCGCTCATGGTGGAAGCAAGCAATTCCACTGCTTTTGTGTCCTGAATCGCGCCGCTCCCAAGCGCCGCCAGGGGAATCAATTCAAACGAAAGCGATTGCAGGGCATGGCGGAAGAAGGCGGCCGCGCCGGGGTCGCCGCACAACACAAAGGCGGCCATGGCCTGTCCGCGCAGGGCTCGCGGATTTGTCTCCGACTGTAGCACGCGCGCCAACCCGGCCATGATCTGTCCGCGCCAACTGGCATCACGCGGCGCCTCTCGAAGCCAGCGGGCCGCGTTCAGCAGAGGGCGCTCGAGCAGGGGGTCCACGATGCTCAAAAGCGATTCCACCAAACGGGTCGCATCACCATACGCGGCAAGATAGCGCATGGCGAGTAATTTTCCGCCCCAGTTCGATTGCTTCAGCAGGTTATCTTCCGCCCGGTATGCGCTCAGGGCGCGTCCTGCCAGGTATCCACACAACACTGGATGGAGGAACCTCATGCGGTTGTTGGGATGCGTGCGCAACAAGCCGCTGGTGGACATTTTTCCGAGCAAACCACTGGTGGGCGACTGAACGACCGTCGCCTCTTTTTTCTGAACCTTTGAGCTGGTCTCGGACGAATCGCCTTCGGCGGCGGTCTGCCCTTCGGCAGGTTTCTCCTCCACCGGTTCGAACGATTTGACCCAATCGCGCGCTTTGCGCGGATCGAAGACCGGTTGCGCGCTCAAGACGACCTGCATCGCCAATGTTTCCAGCGCGGCGATGGGAGTATCTGTCGGGGCCACGCGTCGGATGTGGGACGAAATGGCATCCATCACGCGCGGGCCGAGACTATCCCCGGCGAATCCGCCCCAGATTTTCAACGTCAACTCGAGAGGTGTGAGATATTGATTGCCGTATGAAAGCCAGGATTCAAGCAGAATGGGATCAATGGAATCGCGTCCAGCCTGTGCCCAGGATTCGGTGGCAACAAAGCGCGTCCACTGCTCGCCCCATTTGTGGAGAAACTCCGTTTGTCGGCTTGAATCCCATCCCATGAGAGATAGCGGCGCAAAGTTTAATTCCAGCAGACCGCCAACCTGTTCCGGCAGGGCGGTCGCGACAACGCGGGCAAGGGGATACGCTTCGAGAAGTGTTTTCAGGAAATCGGTAATGACTTGCTGGCCTTCCTGTGTTAATTCATCAAAGCCATCCAGAAGCAGAAGCGCGTTCCCGTTCTTAAAGGAATATTGTACGAAACCCGCGAACCGCCCAAAGTCCAGAAAAGAAACGTGTTCGGACGCGGCGTCGATGAGCGGGTTGAGAATATCTTTCGGGTCATGTGCCGGCAGTGACAAGTCCGCCGCGTGGACGAGGAACGGAACGATCTCGTTGAGTTCGCCGAGTCGCGCGTCGTGGTTGGCGGCCAGCGAAGCGAGGTGAGCCAGGGCGACGGTTTTACCGATACCATCCGCGCCGGTGATGACGATGTTATTTCCACCGGACAGGGCTTTGCCAAGTGTGAGAGTCGGCGCGCGGTAGATGGTTGCAAGTTCGGGCCAGGCCGGCAGGTAGGGTAGAGTTTGAGAAACAATATCTTCGGTGAAGAGGGGAGCGCCGGGTTCCACGCGTGGAGGCGGGGCAATTAATATCGGCGGTAGGAGAATTTCATCCAATGCAAAGAGGGGCGCAGCCAGATGCATCCCCTGTGCGCGGCGCAGCGTAATTCGGCGATGGTTTTCTTCGACGCCGGAGGAGCGACGCACTTGCGCCTCTTCGCGTCGTGCAGACCGTCCCTGCCGCCATTCTTTGAAGGCGGGGCGTATACGTCCGAGCAGTATCCAGAAGAGGATACCGATGACGATACCGATGCCAAACGAGAAGGGTTCAAAGGTGAATGGCATGGAGTGCTAATCCGCAAAAAGGATGCGCCCGCAAGTTGGGCAACGGGCGATCTGTCCGCTGGAGCGCGCGGCTTGTTGCTGGCCCGGCGTGAGGGTGGTTCCGCAGGCGGCGCAGGCTCCCTCGCTGACGGTGGTGACCGCGAGGCCGCGTCGGTCACGGCGCAGGGAATCATATTGATCGAGTAGTTTCGCGTCGAGCGGGGACTCGGCGGCTTTGCGTTCCGCGCCGAGGCGTTCGAGGTTGTGCGTTGTGTTCGCGCGTTCCGTGGTCAGGTCGCGGTTCTGGTCACCGAGGCGGGATTCCACTAATGAGTACGCGTCCCGCGCATCGGTCAGGGAGGATGCGGCGGTTTCCGACGCGAGCATCGCTTCGAGCAGGCGGTCTTCCAGAGTGGCGAGATATTTTTTGAGCGAGGCCACATCGTATTGCAGATCCTGTAATTCTTTGGGATTGCGGACCGCGCCCCCGTATAAACTGGATTCGGCCTGTTCGATTTTGATTCTTTGGGATTGAACTTCCGCTTCGGCCTGACGTTGGGCGCGTTCCGTTTCGTTGTGTCTTGCCTCGGCGGACGAGACGCGTTCGAACGCGGCGCGCAGTTCCACATCGTTTTCGAGTGTCTGACGGATGAACTCGAGACGCGTGCGCGCCTGATCCATCTGGCTGTCAATTTGCTGTAGGCGATACAGTCCGAGGGCGGCGCTCATGGTGTGATTATAAAGCAGAGTTACTGGATGGGCACGTTGAAATAATTGTAAACGGCTTGCGAAAGTTGCGCGAAGAGCGGATTGGCCATCGTGTCCCAGATGATTTGAACGGGGTGATACGTGAATACCACAATGATGTAATTACCGCCCGGCGAGTAGACGATGGCCGCGTCGCTGACGTTGTCAATGACGCCTGTGGCAGAGTTGGTGATCCAGCCGTGTTTGTGGGCGATGCGCGTCCCTTCCGGGACACCAGCCTGCAACAACGCGCCGAGTTTGTCCTGCACGAGGATCTCCATCATCTGTTGGCAGATCTGCTGGTTGATTTTGCCGGGGAAGACCGCCGCGAGCGCGCCGCCGCCTGTCTCCGCGCACTGGTACATATCTTCGAGCAACATCCCCATATCGGATGGCGTGGACTGGTTGTAGCGGTCCGGGTTGGTGACCACGTCTGTGCGTGAATTGGCAGGCGTGTTAAATGTTTGCAGGAGCGGCGCGCCCTGATAAAATAACCTGCCATGAATGTGTTTTCGAGACCCAGGACTTTCATCTTTTCGGTTACGATCAACGGGCCGCGGTTTTCATCCAATGCGCTCATGAATTTATCGGCGGGAGGATTTTCGGAGCGGCGGATCATGTCTATCATCGAGTCGATGGTCTGCTGGTCGAGAGCGTCCGGGCCAAACTGACTGAAATACGAAACCATGATCGGGATTTTCGCCACACTGGATGCAGTGAATGCCACGTCGGGTTGGACGGAAAGCGGCTGCCCGTTATTCTCTGCAAAATGGATTTCCTGCCCCGTTTGCAGGTCGAGCATGTACAACCCGGTCACGCCGTCGAATCCGGAGCGCTGGATCACCTGCTTGAGCAGGATTTCAAGATTCTCGATGGTCGGACGCGACGCGACGGTGCGGGCGGATGTCAACGCGACAGTGCGGTTTGAGGGAGAGCGCAGGGCATCTTCGATCAGCGTGACAGCGCGGTCAATATCCAGTGTTTGACCGGGGGTGCCGGGGATGAAGTTGACCGTCCCCGGAATGGGTTGCGCGGGCAGGGGAGGCGTGTCGTAACGCGCGGCAATCTCGTTTTGCAGATAGATGCGGAGCCGTTCCTCTGAAAGGTCCGCGTCGAGCGGGATATCTGCCGCGGCGGGCGGGCGATTCCACAGGTAGTCCCAGAATCCGCCCCAGAAGGATGAGCCGGTGCGGGTCAGGTCGGCGGCGGCCAGCATGCTGTCGATATCCAATTGGAAGCCAACGAGGTTGGGGGGCACCAAAATGGTTGAACCGGCATATTGGACTTCCACCGGCAATGAGTAGACTTGCAGGACGCGCTGGGAGGCCGTCTGCGGATCCACGCCGCCCACCGGGACCCCGGCGATGGTCATCCCGGCGGGGTAGTTGTTTCGCTGACGGCTGTACCCGACGAGGGTGAAAATGGTCAGAATAATGGCGGCGCTCAGGAATAAAGCGGATATGCCGCGCAGGATCAGGGGAGTGTTTCGGTTTCTCATGCTCACCAGGTTGTGACGTTTGTCATGAAAAAGTATAACATATTCGTTGTAGGCACTTGTGCTAGAATGGAGGCGGTGCGCAGAATGCGGACCGAAGTAAGACAAATCAAAAATAAGGAATGAGACATGCTTCGCTCCTTTTTGATCTACTTATCCAAAGCCCAATGGGCGCAGAAACTGGTCACAGGCTGGTCGTTTGCATGGAAGGCGGCCTCCCGGTTCATTGCGGGGGAAAAGACGGAAGACGCCATCCGCGCCATCCGCGAGTTGAACGAAAAAGGCATTAATGCCACTCTCGACCATCTTGGCGAGCACACCTCCACCATGGAGGAGGCCGCCCAATCCACTGCCGATATTCTGGCGGTGCTGGATGAGATCGACCGCGCGGACGTGCGCGCCAATGTCTCCATCAAACTGACGCAGATCGGCATGGGACTGGACGAATCGGTCTGCCGCGAAAATCTCGGGCGGATTCTCCAACGGGCAAAGGAACACGGAAATTTCGTCCGCGTGGACATCGAAGATACTCCCTACACCGACACAACGATTGCCATTTATCAGGCCATGCTCGAGCGCGGCTTCACGAGTAAACATTTCGGCATGGCGGTGCAATCCTATCTCTTCCGCGCCGAAGCGGATACGAAACTCCTGCTCGCGAACAAGACCACCATCCGCCTTGTCAAAGGCGCGTACAAGGAACCGCCCGACAAAGCCTTCCCCAAGAAAGCTGACGTGGATGCCAACTACGATCTGCTTGCCAAGCTGATGATGGACGCTTCGCTGGCCAACAGCACAAAAGTCAGCGATGACGGACGCGTCCCGCCCATCCCCGCGATCGCCACGCATGACGAGAAGCGTATCGCATTTGCTGTTTCGTACGCGAACAAAGTCGGTCTTCCCAAGGACGGCCTCGAATTCCAAATGCTCTACGGCATCCGCCGCGATCTGCAGGAAAAACTGGTCAAGGATGGGTATCCCGTGCGCGTGTACGTCCCGTTTGGGACGCACTGGTATCCGTATTTCATGCGGCGTCTGGCAGAACGTCCCGCCAATATCTGGTTCTTCATTTCCAATTTCTTTAGGGGATAGACTTCCCGCTATCCTGGGACGCGGAAAACGCAGATGCACGCAGATAAACGCGGAGAATTTCTCCGCGTTTTCCGCGCTCGTCAGCGTCCTAAGTATGGTTTAATAGGAGCATGACTCGACCCCTCGCCCTTGTCACTGGCGGCGCGCAGAGACTTGGCAAAGCCTTTGCCTTGTCTCTGGCCCGCATGGGATATGCCATCGGCCTTCATTATTTTAATTCCGCGCAGGAAGCGGATTGGACGAAGAAGGAAATCGAGGCGTTGGGTGTCCCCGTCTATCTTTTGTCCGCAGACCTGACAAAACCCGAAAGAATTGCAAGATTATTCGATGTTACCCGAGAATTTGAGGAGCCGTTGAGAATTTTGGTCAACTCCGCGGCGGTCATGCCTGTCGGTCATCCGCGAGAATTGACTCTCGAAAACTGGGATTCCG
>JAYRVQ010000215.1:0-6304 GCA_041918465.1 Anaerolineales bacterium | reverse complement strand
GAGACGCAAAAACAATCAGAGATCATAAACGGTAAAACCTGGGAATTTTGGAAAATCGACATGCTCCTGATAAAAATTTATTCTTGGCCAGAATTGAGAGAGATTCAGTTTGTTCAAACGTGGCCTCTTGATATTCCCCAAACGGAAGGTTGTCAGACGGACATCTATGAGATGTTAGGCAGTTTGGAGTGCAAGTAGAGAAAGATTCTCTTGATTTCATTCCATCTAAGGCTATAGCTCGCTTTGAAAAGTCAGAACCCCGTTTTCTTCGAGAAAACGGGGTTCTGAATGGTTATACAAACTTGATCCTCCGCGCCGCGTACCAGACCATGCGCATCAGCAACATGCCGTGCTTCCAGCGCGAGATGTTGGTGGAGCCGTACGTGCGCTCGCGGTAGCGGATGGGGAGATCAACGATCTTGAGATTCAGTTTTGCTGCGCCGAAGATCAGGTCGAAATCGCCGAAGGGGTCGAAGTCGCCGAAGTAGGAACGGCCAGCCGCGATGCGCTCGTAATCTTTTTTCCACAACACTTTCGTGCCGCACAATGTATCTTTGATGGGCTGTCCGAGCAGGGATGTGAACGCCCAACTGAAGAATTTGTTGCCGAGGAAGTTCAACCCGCGCATGGCCTGTTTTTCCATCGGATAGACCAGCCGCACACCGTTGATGAATTCGCCGCGTCCCGAACGGAGGGCCTCGTAGAAGCGCGGCAGGTCTTCGGGCGGGACGGTCAGGTCGGCGTCGAGGATCATCAGGATGTCGCCCGTGGCCGCGTCGAAGCCCGCGCGGATCGCGTCCGCTTTGCCGATGCCCGATTGACGAAGTAAACGGCTCGGGGTCGCGGGATGCGAAGCGATCTCCCGTTCGATGGCCGCGTACGTGTCATCCTTGGAATGTCCCTCGACGAAGATGATTTCGGTGGCGCGTCCCATTTGCGGAGTCCGCTCGAAGATGGCGTTGATGTTGCCCGACTCGTTGCGCGCCGCGATCACGACCGACACGCTCGGTTCACCCCCCTCCGTCTCCCCCCATTTTCCTTGAAAATGGGGGGAGAGAAAGAGGGGGGCAGGCCGCGCTATGAGGAAGTTCGCCAGGGCGAGGTCGCGGAAGAGCGGCAGGCGGACGAGGAATCGGTTGCAGAAGGCCGCCAACAGCGGGATGGGAAGCGGGAGGAGAATCTCGCGCCAGTCGCGGATGGTCTCGAAGCCCGCCAGGGTCAACATGCCGCGCAGGTCGCTGAAGGTGAGCCAGTTCTGTTCGAGCATGGGCGCGGCGAGACGGACGCGCTGGGCGAGGGTGAGGACGGTCTGCCAGAGGTTGCTGTAAACGTTAATGATGACGCGCGTCTGCGGCGTGCAGAGCGGACGGATCTGCTCGAGGGCGCGTTGCACGTCCCAGGCGTCGTTGACGAAGTCGGAGAGGATGATGACGTCGAACGTTTCGCGGAGGAACGACAGGTCGTGCGCGTCGGCATGGATGTATTCAATTTCGGGATGACGCGTGATGGCGCGGTTCACCATCTCGGACGAGAAGTCCACGCCGAGGCCGCGCGCGGGTTCAAGGGATGCGAGCAATTCGCCGTATCCGCTTCCGATCTCGAGGACGCGTTGCCCAGGGCTGACGAGGAAGCGATAGACTTCCCTAAGCCGTTTGTGATACGCGCCGCCCCAGCCGCGCCAAGAATCGCGCATGCGCGCAACCTTGTCCCATTGGGCGATGCGGGTTTGCTGATAGGTTTGTCCTGCGGAGTCGAAGAGGGGGGAATTCATGAGCGTGATTTTACAGCAAAACCCAGGTTTCTTCGAAGAAACCTGGGTTTTGGGTGTTTATTGTTCGCTTACTTCCTGTACTTTTTGCGCCACCATGTTTTGTACAAGCTTCCATTCTTGCTCGTCCCTGAAAAACGAACGCTGCAACAAAATGAACATCCTGGACGCAGTTAAAAGAACGATGTAATCTGGTCTACTATCGACGCGAATAAAAGTCTCCCATCTCATCCAGTCGGTCATCGGGTCAATAAGCACACCCAGCGGGGAAACCCTGCCTGTGCGATGCCTGCGGCTGGATGGATCATTCCATAGACTATTGGCCTTTCGGTAGGAATTGATGGCAGGTTGAACCAGAATGTAGCCGAGAAGCAGGACGGTAAACAAGTGACGAATTAGGCGGGAAATTTCATAGGCAGATGTATCGCCTTCCTGAACTGCGCCAAAGACTACCACCAGATATAAGGCTGTAAAACTGACAAACACAGCCACGCGTATCAGTGTGGATTTCTTCGACGGCTTGAATATCCATCGGATGGCCTTGAAGTAGGTTTCCTTGTCAGGTTGGCCGCTGAATTCAATTTCCATATTTGCCTCTACATAAACAAATCAGTGATGATGGCTTTTTTGGCGTTTTCGCGATCCACCACGATGTTCACTTCCTGCCCATTACGATATTGAGTGGTTATCTTGTTTTTCATGACACTTTGCGAACCGACATACTTCTGTCCCTGGAATGTGTACAGGAATTTGATGTAACCCCTGTCCCTGAAAAAACCGATTTCAGTAATAGTCGCTTTGGCTTCGAGGCCTGCATTGCAAAGTGAAAAGATGGATATGACCCGCATCGCGAGACCAAGCAATGACAGAACAAGAATCCCCAACATGATCCAGCCAAGGTTGTTGATGGGATTCTTGGAAAAGAAAGCATCAAAAATGTAAATTCCCGTTGCTACGAAGGCGAATGCAACCGCAAGGAAATTCCAAGTATCAATCCAGATGATTTTTAAAATTAATGGATGTTTGTCGTTCATGGCATTCCTCCTGATTGGAATTGAGTTGGGCTGATTTTACAGCAAAACCCTGGTTTCACCCAAGAAACCAGGGTTTTGCTATGTTATAATTCAGTCACTGAATTTTGAATTATGGAAACCCAAGAAACTACCCGCGAACTCACCCTACTCGAAGAAATCGAGAGCGATCCCAATGTTAACCAGTCCACACTTGCCACGCAACTAGGCGTGGCGGTCGGCACGGTCAACTGGCATCTCAAGCGCCTGATTGAAAAAGGCTACGTCAAGGTCTCACGCGCCGAGCGTAAAAAACTGCGTTACATCATCACGCCCGAAGGCATCGCTCTGCGCGCCCGTCTGGCCGTCAATTACGTGGAAACATCCTTTTCCCTCTATCGCAAAACGCGTCAGCGGGTGAAGGATCATGTGGCTCATCTCCGCCGCGCCGGAAAAGACCGCGTCCGCATCCTTGGCGAGGGTGACGTGGCCGATATCGCCCGTCTCACCTGTCTCGAACAGGGGATACAGGTGACGGCCGACGAGTCCGCGCCCGCGTTGGAAATCAAAGGTTGGAAGATCACTTTGCGGATGGGAGACGAAGCATGACCGGGACGCGTCACGCCGTTATCACAGGCGGCGCGGGTTACATCGGTTCGCTTTTGACCTCGGAACTGTTGCGCGCGAACTGGCGCGTCACCGTGCTGGACAGTCTGCTGTTCGGCGGCGAGTCGCTCGTCCCTTTTTTGCATCATCCCAATTTTCACTTTGTCAAAACCGACGTGACCGAACCGCGCGCGGTGAAAGATTCCTTGCGCGGGGAATGGCCGAAGCCTGAGACGGTCATCCACCTTGCCGCGATTGTGGGATTCCCTGCCTGTCAGGCGGTGGGACGACAGGCCGCGTGGCGGTATAACGTTGAAGCCACGAAACTCGTTTTCGAGCAGGCGGCAGGCTTGGGGTCGAAAAGATTCGTGTTCGCGTCCACCTACAGTAACTACGGCCTCTCGTCTGACGGCAAACCCGTCACCGAGGAGTCGCCGCTCAATCCGCAATCACTCTATGCCGAGACGAAGATTGCGGCAGAGGAATTCCTACTCGGACAGCGCGACGCGTCCGTTGCGCCGCTATTGTTTCGCTTTGCCACGCTGTTTGGGATCTCGCCGCGCACGCGTTTCGATTTGATCGTGAATCAATTTGTTTTGGAAGCGTTCACCAAGCGCGAACTGATCATCTACCAGCGCGGCTACTCGCGTTCCTTCATCCATGTGCGCGACACGGTACGCGGCATCCTGCTGGGTCTCGACGCGCCCGAAGCAAAGGTACGCGGTCAGGTCTTCAACCTCGGCACCGACAGAGGCAACTACACCAAGGACGAGATCGTCAACCTGGTCTTGAAGCGCATGCCCGAAACGGTGGTGGAATACAAAGATTTAACCTTCGGCGGCGACATGCGCGACATCACCGTCTCATTTGAGAAGGTCAAGCGCGTACTCGGTTACGAAACCACCCTCACCGTGGATGATGGCATCCGCGAGTTGGTCTTCGCGTTGAAGAGCGGACTGATCCGCAATCCGCATGATGAGAAATATCGCAACGCGCAGTTTATTGTGCAATAGGTTTAAAGTTCAAGGTTTAAGGTTTAAAGTAGAGGTTGAAGGTTATGGCGACTGCAAAGCGATTTGAGGATTTGGAAGTTTGGCAAAAGGCCAAAGAATTGACAAATTTGGTTTATAGCCAATCATCCTCTGGAATGTTTTCGCGCGATTTCGGACTGCGTGATCAAATGCGTCGCGCGGCGGTTTCTGTCATGTCCAATATTGCAGAAGGATTTGAGAGTCAGACCCAGGTATTATTCATTCAATATTTGGGAAGAGCCAAGGGCTCGGCGGGTGAAGTACGCGCACAACTTTATATTGCCAGAGATCAGGGATATATCTCTGAAGAAGAGTTCAGCAAGATCTTGCCGCTTGCGGAGATTTGCAGCAAGCAACTGGCTCGTTTTATTCAATATCTTGAATCTCAGCCCAATGCGCGACGTGTTCGCGAAGAAGGAGCAACCTACGATGTCTAACCTTCAACCTTCCAATTTTTGGAGCGATAAACGTGTTCTCGTCACAGGCGGAGCCGGTTTTCTCGGCTCTTTTGTGATTGAAAAACTGAAAATGCGCGGCGCAGGCGATATTATCATTCCACGCATTGAACACTACAACTTGACGGATCGAAATTCCATCATCCAACTTTTGAATGACGCCATGCTTGCGCCCGACAAGCGGCCATCCCACCTCAACGTCGCCGACTTTCAACCTTCAACCTTCAACGTTCAACCTTCCAACCTGGTCATCATCCACCTGGCCGCGAACGTGGGCGGCATTGGCGCCAATCGCGAACACCCCGCCGAGTTCTTCTACGACAACCTGATGATGGGTGTGGAATTGATGCACCAGGCCTACAAGAACGGCGTCGGCAAGTTCGTTGCCATCGGGACGGTATGCGCCTATCCCAAGTTTACGCCCGTCCCGTTCAAGGAAGATGATCTGTGGATCGGCTACCCCGAAGAGACCAACGCTCCCTACGGTCTCGCCAAAAAGATGATGTTGGTACAGGCGCAGGCCTATCGCCAGCAGTACGGCTTCAACGCGATCTTCCTGTTGCCGGTGAATCTTTATGGTCCCCGTGATAACTTCAATTTGCAGACCTCGCACGTCATCCCGGCGCTGATCCGCAAGGCCATTGAAGCCAAGGCGCGCGGTGACAAGGAATTGCTCGCTTGGGGTGATGGTTCCCCGACACGCGAATTTCTCTACGTGGAAGATGCCGCGGACGGCATCGTCACCGCCGCGGAAAAATACAACGGCGACCTGCCCGTCAACCTCGGCTCGGGCTACGAGATCTCGATCAAGAATCTGACCGAGCTGGTTGTGAAGTTGACCGGCTTCGAAGGTCAGATCGTCTGGCAGACAGATAAGCCCAACGGTCAGCCCCGACGCGGACTCGATGTCAGCCGCGCGAAGGAACTTTTCGGCTGGTCCGCGCAGGTCCCGTTCGAGGAAGGCATGAAGCGCACGATCGAGTGGTTCAAGGAAAACCGGGACAAGGTCCGTTAGAAAGTTTGAAGGTTACAGGTTTGAACGTTGAAACCTTTAAACTTGCAAACATGGAAACAGAGATGACAGAAATCGTAAAGCACGAGCCAACAACAATTTATATCAAACCCTCTCACGGACTCGCCGCATTGAATCTGCGCGACCTGTGGGTGTATCGCGAACTGGTCTTCTTCATGGTCTGGCGCGATGTGAAAGTGAAATACAAGCAGACCATGTTGGGCATGGCCTGGGCGGTCATTCAACCCGTGATGACCATGCTCGTTTTCACGTTCCTCTTCGGCAAAGTGGCGAAACTTCCCACCGACGGAATCCCGTATCCCGTTTTTTCGTTCACCGCGCTTCTGCCGTGGGGGCTGTTCGTAACCGCGCTGAATCAGGGCAGTCGTTCGCTCGTGGCGCACAACAACATGGTGACCAAG
>JAYRVQ010000214.1:0-14427 GCA_041918465.1 Anaerolineales bacterium | reverse complement strand
TAACTCGGAAGGCCGAAGCACTCACCACTGCTAGATGTACGGGATCGGCCGTTCATGCACAAACGAGTATACCTCCCCTGTTTCTTTTGTGAGGAATGACGCCGCGCGGCAGGGATAGTTCTAAGAAACAGAATACGAGTATTTGCAAGGAAAAATCCGCCAACCTGTTAACCACAAAAAGGCGTTGCGCCATTTTTGAAAAACGACGCCTATATTCCCCGTCAGTATCAAATCGCCTTTAATTTAAAGAAGCGAGGCCATCAAGCGCCTCGCTTCTTTCTTCTTTACTTCTTCCTCTTCCCCACATACACCTTCACCGCCTCGCGCATGAACTCCGCAAGTTGTGGGTGCATCTTGTCGAAGTTGGCTTTGAAACGCGGATCAGTGTTGTAACCCTCGGCAAGAGCTAGCAGTTGATCGAGGTTCGGCGTCCAGAAGTAGTCCATGTGGTCGCGCCAGCGTTGAACGATGGCCTGCACAACGAGAGAGTCCGCACCCTTGGGCATGGCCGCGATCATATCCACGTAGACGGCTTTCCCCTCGGCCAGGATGGATTCCTTCTTCGCGGCGGAATAGGATTTCCACTTGCGGTTCGATTCACGCACCGTTTCGGGGTCGTACATCTGCTCGGCTTCGAGCGCGTACTTCTCCTGTTGCTCTTCGCTAAACCCTTCAAAGAGACCTTTTTCGCTCATGGGTTTTTCTCCTTTCAAATGTTGGATGGTGTTGTCCACAGTGACGAGCAATCGGTTAAGGCGCGAGACCTGTCTCTGCAACGCCTCCTTGTGACTCTCCAACGCGCCCAACACGTCGAAGCGGCTCTCCGTCACAATCTTCTTGATGTCGTCCAGCGGCATGTCCAACTCGCGATAGAGCAGGATCTGTTGCAGGCGCAGAAGGGACTCGTCCCCGTAGTAGCGATAGCCGTTCTCGCCCACGCGGGTCGGCTTGAGGAGTCCGATCTGATCATAGTGATGGAGCGTGCGCGGCGTGACGCCTGCCAGTTTGGAGAGTTGCTTGACTGTGAACATTTTTCTCCGTCATTGCGAACGAAGTGAAGCAATCGCCCATCGCAAGGAGATTGCTTCGACGGAATTGCGCCGTCTCGCAATGACGCCCAGAATATAAACCATGACGTAACGTTAATGTCAAGGGGCAGAAATGGCGCGCCTGTCACATTTAATGAGCACATCGCCTTGAAAAAGTATGTGTTTTAGGCAATGATTAATAAAATAATTCCAAGTGAAATTGTTTTCTTCGCCTGCCAGTGCAAGCAATGCAATCCACCTGCAAAAATGCTGGCGACGCCAACCAGTGAATGACTCATGTTGAGTTTCCAGAACCGTTGGTGGTTGAGTCTAGTTGGAGGAGACATGTTACTTTCAATCACTTCAACCATAGATTATCTCGGTTTTAGCATCGCGCTCTGGCTGGCGTTTTATCTGCTGGCTCGCGGATTTCCAAGCCGCGTCACACTGCGGACAGTGGTGGTTCTGCTGGCCCTAGCAACATTTTTCCTCAGCGCGTCCATTAATTTACACTTGCGCATTCCTGGCGCAACTGCGATCCGGGCCATCCTACTTGTCACAGGTCTTTCAACCTGGCACGACTTGACGCACAAACTGCTCCCCCAGAAAACACAAGATAGTACGCATTGGCTGGTTTATTTGGGTTACCTCCTGGGCATCCCCGTCATTGTGCTCCTGTTTGGAACACGGGATGCTTTCATCAGCGAGGCCAGCAATATCCTGTATGTCGGGCGGATGAACCTGGGACCAGTTTATGCTGTTTATGGAATCTATCAGGTTTGTGTGAGCGTGGGAATCCTGAACAACTTTCGATTGGGGGCAAAATACGGCGTTGGAGAACAAAACCGCTACTTCTTTATTTCGTCTGCGCTGGCGGTAAGCACGGTTGGATATGGAATCTTCGCGCTGGCCATCGCGCCTCCCATGCCCCGGCTCATACAGGATGGGTTGGTACTGGCCAGTATCATCGTACTCGGAATCTCCGTGGCCCGCTATCAAGCCTTTGTGGAACGCCGCACAACGATTCAGGATTTTCCAATATCATTTATGGCAGTATTCGGTCTGACTGCTGTTTTTGCCGTGTTCGCCTGGTTTTGGAGTTCGTCCCCTGTGGCCGTCAATCTCATCACAGCCCTGGCGATTCTGACCCATGCCATTTACGATCTTGCGCGCGAATTCCTGGAAAGACAACGCTACAAAAGTGAAAAACTCATTCATCGGCAATTACGTCAATTGAAGGACAGCGATTACGCGGATGCATCCTTTCAGGAGCGGCTCGCGACAGGGCTGACGCTATTATGCAAAGTCATCAATGCCAGCGGAGGCTTCATTGCCATAAAAACCGACGGCCGCTTCGTGGTCTCGACCTCCAGCCACTCCCTGCGCATGGGAAGTGAGATCCCTGCCTCCGAGATTGGCTGTGAAATTCAGCAACCCGCTGGAGATTTAAGAAATGAGATTAACTGGCTCGCCCCCGCCCTTGAGAATCACATTCCAGTTGCCGTCATCGGCATCGGTCCATCGAAATCCAAAAATGAATATTCCATGGAAGATATCGACATGCTGGCAGAGGTGGCCGACCGCGTTGGCTCAATTGTTCATTTGCAAAGCCACAAGAGCGCGGACTCGAATTCTGCAATGGACAACGCACAGGTCAGGCATGCCGATGCGAGGGATTGGGATTCCGAATCGGAACAATTACTATCCGCTTTGATTTCCAATCCCGATCCCGAATTTGTAAAGGCCATCGAGGAGGGATTGAGGAATTTATCGGACTATATCAAGTTGGGCGAATCCTCCCTGGCAAAAGATTTGAACATCAACGAGGGAACACAACTTGAACGCGGCAGGGCGGTGCGCGACCAACTCATCCATGCCATCGAAATGCTCAAGCCCGACTCGCCGCGTCCGCCCGAACCCCTGCCTCGGGAGTGGTACAACTACGTTGTCCTGTACGACGCGTATGTGAAAGATGTCCCCAACCGGGAGATCATGGCGCGCATGTACGTTTCCGAGGGCACATTCAATCGCAGTCGCCGCAACGCTTTGAGGGGCGTGGCCAGGTATTTGTTCGAACAAAACGGAAGAAAATGAACCGAACCCGATCACAAAATTGGATACCCGCCCAGACTTTTTGGTCTGGGCAGGTTTTTTAAATTGGCGGTTTCTGGCAGTTTCTTCTCTGGTAATGGCAGTTCGAAAGTGGGAAAGTGGACGTGAAGGAGATCGCCATGAAAAACCCAAAGGCAACTTTACCCATAATCGCTCTGTTCGCCCTTGCATTACTCTGGGCCCTGCGACATCCCCTCGTGAACCTATGGAACTGGATCGGAAATCGAGAGGCTGTGGTCACATACATTCAGGAACTCGGCATGTGGGGACCGGTGCTCCTATTCGTTTTGCTGGTGGTGCAGGTCTTTCTGGCGATCATCCCGGGGCAGGCGCTGATGGTGACCAGCAGTTACCTGTACGGTTTTTGGGGCGGCATGCTCATCACCTGGACGAGCCTGGTGGGCGGCGGTTACGCGGCCTTCCTTCTTGCCCGGCGTTACGGACGTCCCTTCGCGGAACGCTGGGTTGCGCCCGATACACTCTCCCGTTGGGATAAATCCGCCCGCGGCCAGGGCATACTCTTCTTCGCCATGTCGCTCGTCCTGCCTGTCTTCCCCAACGACGCCATGTGCTACGTGGCTGGGCTTGGAAAAATCACGGCTCGCCGATTCCTGGCCGCGAACATGCTCGGACGCGGCATGGCCTGCCTGCTCGCCAGCCTCGTCGGCTCGTTTGGGGAGCAAATTCCCCTCTGGGCCTGGGCCTGTGGAATTGGTTTGATTTTGACAGGTTGCATCGGTTGGTGGCTGAAAAAATCTTCCACGTCAGACAATGCTTCCGCTTTGAAAGGAGATCGCCATGTTTGCGTCGGATAACAATACCCATTTGTTGCTGAAAGCCTATTCCAAAGTTTTGAATCGCTCCTGCGAAGTGAGCGGTAACCCGTCCCTGCCGCGCGGCGCGAAGATCATCGCCATGAACCACACCGACGGTTGCGACCCACTCTTCCTCCCGCTCGTGATGGACGACAAGCCGCACTTCCTCCTGCAAGACGGACTCTTCAAAATCCCGGTAATCGGGAAACTGTTGAAAGAAACGGGACAGATCACCGTTCATCGCGGGACCGAACGGGCGCATGAGGCTTACGAACAGGCTTGTCAACTCCTGCGCGAGGGAAAGACGGTTGTGCTTTTCCCCGAAGGTAAACAGGTTCCAACAGGTATGCGGATTCCCGCCAAAACAGGCACGGTGCGGATGTCGCTGGAAACAGGCGCGCCGATCATCCCGCTCGGACTTTACGTCCCGCCACAAAGCCTGACCCGACTCCGGATCCGCTTTCAGGGAGAGGATCGTTGCGGACTGTGGCAACTTTCGGGCAAGAGTTACATGCGCTTCGGAGAGGCCTGGAGGGTGGATCAAAGCCTCTCGTCGGCAAGCCAGCCAGACGTCAAGGAATTGACCGAAGAACTGATGAATCGAATCTATCGTCTCGTCGCAGACATCGAAAAGGAGATCCCATGCGAATCGCGTTTCTCACCCCAGTTTATCCGCCCATGGTCAGTGGAGCATCTTTAGTCATCAGCCATTTGTCGAAAGAGATGGCGGCACGAGGGCACACGGTTCTCGTAATCACCGCCAGCGACCGCACCGAACCGTACGCGACGCGCGATGGGAATTTATCTACATTGCGATTGACATCCTTTCGCAACCCGTTTCGGGTTGGGCAACGACTGGCAATCTGGCCATACCACGAAGTTATTCGCGCTCTCGACAATTTCTCGCCAGACCTGTTACATGTTTCGGATCCCATCCAATTCGCCCTGCCCGCGCTGGCGTATTCCCGCCGTCGCAAAATTCCAGCAGTATATTCCATTCAGCAATTACCATGGTTTTTTGCATCGTACCTTCCAAATATTTCATGGATGAGAAACGCGCTCGAAAATTTACTCTGGATCTACGGCGGCTGGCTGATTCGACAATTCGATTCTGTCACAACGCCAACGAGCGCCATCGCCAGAATCGTGGAGGCGCGCACCCGCGTTGCTCCCTACGTCATCACCAACGGGGTGGATCTGGGTCTGTTCCAACCGTCCCAAACCGAAAGCCGCGAAGACTCATCCCCGCGGGACAGACTTGGCATCCCGCCAAACATCCCGATCATCCTCCATGTCGGCAGACTGGATGCAGACAAGCAAGCCGATGTCGCGATCAAGGCTTGTGTCCCCGCATTGAAGCAAACCGACGCTCATCTATTGATCGTGGGCGATGGACACGAACGCGCGAAACTGACACAACTTTGCGAGCGGCTTGGAATTGCATCGAAATGTCGTTTCACGGGATTCGTCTCCCGGGTGGATGGGCTGGCAGACTTGTACCGACTGGCGACGGTCTTCATCTTTGCTTCGCAGATCGAGACGCAGGGAATCGTTCTGCTCGAAGCCGCGGCCAGCGGTATTCCGATCATTGCCATTAACACAACCTGCATCCCCGAAATTGTTTTACATAATGTAAATGGTTATCTGGCTGCGACAAATCAAACTGAACAAATGGCTGACCGTTTGTTACAACTGATCCAGGATCCAATCGCCGCGCGTGAGATGGGGCGGGCGGGCAGGATCATAGCGTTGAGACATTCCATTGAAAAATCCATGGACGCATATGAGAACCTTTTCATCAAGTATCTCGCGACGGGAGAAAGATGGGAAAAAATCTCTGTGCGCGATGTGAATCTTAATCGGGAATATTAAGGCCTTGAAGTGTCGCGGCGTCAGGTACAATACAGAAACAAAGCGACACTTTTGGCAATGATGAACCTACTCCACCTCGACGAACACATCCTCGTTCTCGATAAACCCGCAGGACTGCCCGTCCTCCCCGATGGCTGGGACAAAGGCGCCCCTTATTTTGTGAAAATGCTCGAGGCCGAATACGGCAAGATATGGATCATCCACCGTCTCGATAAAGTGACCAGCGGCGTCATCGTCTTTGCGCGCAACGCGGAGGCGCATCGTTCGCTCAACATTCAATTCGAGAAGCATGAGGTGAAGAAGGTTTACCACGCGCTGGTGGAGGGAAATCCCAGATGGGACGAGCACACCGCGCGTCATCCCCTGCGCGCAAATGTGGGACACAAACATCGCACCGTGGTGGACAATCGCGACGGGAAACCATCTGCCACTCACTTCCGCGTATTGGAACGCTTCGATGGACTCTGCCTTCTGGAAGCCATCCCCGAAACGGGACGGACGCATCAGGTGCGCGTCCACGCCGCGGAGTTGGGACATCCCCTGCTGGCGGATTCGCTGTATAGCAATGTGGTGCGGAATGATATTCCGCACAATTCGGCGGGATACCATCCCGCCCGACTGATTTCCCGCCCCGCACTCCACGCGCGCTCGCTGACGTTTACCCATCCTGTCAGTGGCGAATCTCTCACATTCGAAGCGGACTATCCCAAAGATTTCGCGTCTGTGCTTAAGGCAAACACATAAATTATTCCGTCATTGCAAGCGACACCCGTACTGCACTAAACGCAGTGCGGTGCAAGTGAGCGAAGCACCCCCCCACATTACCGAGGAGATTGCTTCGTCGGGAAGATCACCCTTCTTGCAATGACGAAAGTAAGAATCTCACGCGCGCACAAACGGATTGAACTGCTTCTCATCCCCCACTGTTGTCTCTGGGCCATGACCCGAATGCAGGCGTGTTTCATTGGGGAGAGTATAGATTTGTTCGCGAATGCTATTTTCGAGCGTGTCCCAATTCCCGCCTGGCAAATCCGTCCTGCCAACCGAACCCGCAAAAATCAAATCGCCGCAGAAACAGACTTTGGCTTCGGCACAATAAAGCACGCAATGACCAGGCGTGTGTCCTGGCGTGTAACGAACTTCAAATTGCGCTTTTCCCAATCTTAAAATTTGCCCGTGCGTGAAATCAATCGTCGGTTCGGGGCCTGGATCAATTTTAAAGCCGAACAACGCGCCGCCCCCACCCGCGCGCCAGAGCACGTGGTCATCGGGATGGAGCGCGACCAGAGGTAAAGGATTCAGCGAGTCAGCGATCTCTGCCGCGCCGCCGATGTGGTCGAAGTGCGCGTGTGTGTACCATAGGTGGGCGATGCGCCAGCCGCGCCTCCGCGCCTCGGACAGGATCAACTTCCCGTCCCAGGCGGGATCGACGACGGCCGCGTCCCCCGAATCAGAGTCAGCGATCAAATAGGCGTTCGTCTGCGCGGGACCGAGGGTGAAAGTCACAATTTCAAGCATGGTCACTTCCTGTGTTCAATTAGTTGGAACGACATGGCGCGGGGCGAAAACAACGCTGACGATAATGGAAACCGCGATCAATCCCATTGCAATCGGATACACAAGATAGGGATCGCGCTCGTACAGGTAGCCAGCCAGCGGCGAAGCCAGCAGAAAGACAACCGCGCTGACTGTCTCCATGGCGCCGTATGTGAATCCCATTTGTGATTCATGGACGAGTTCGCGCGCCTGTGCCAGCCCGAGCGGACGTGCAGCGCGGAATCCGCCCATCAAAAAATAACCGAGAGCAAAAACGGGGACTGCCGCGCCGCGCCACATCAGCAGGGCGAACAGTCCCACCAGCGCTTGAGCAATGGGGTAGCCAAGACGCGGCGAAAACCGTCCGAACAGGATGCTCAACAACGCATTGCCAAGCGCGCCCGCGGTGGAAATCCATCCCACTTCGCCAAGCGTGAGTCCATGCACGGTTTTGAGAAAATTGGGCGTGAGTGGTTGGGAAAGTTGCATGGCAAAAATCGCCAACCCCACCACCAGCAAGAAGTTAAGAAAGCGCATGTTGGCGAACAAATGCACGGGTGGAGAAGCAGGATCGTGATGATTGAGCGGCTGGTCTTCAATGAATTGGATCACCACATTAGACGCCACATAGATTCCAGCCACCACGAAAAACATGGAACGCAAACCGTAATGATCACCGATCCAGCCGCCCAACGCTGGGCCGAATACCATGCCAAAACTGAACGAGGCCGTCGTTAGCGAGAGGGTCTGCGCCACTGTCCAATTGCCGCGCGCCGCGGTCATGTAACTGGAGAGCGGCGCAGAGACGAAGGCCGTCAGCCCATAGATGAGCAGTCCCGTCACAAAAAGCGGCAGACTGCGCGCCAGCGCCATGATGACCGCCGCGACCAGTCCCAGCGCCCAGGCGAGGATCAGAAGGGGACGCCGTCCAAAACGGTCAGCGATGCGCCCCGCGGGAATGTGCGTGATCGCCATCGCCGCGCCGAACGCGCCCAGGATCACGCCGATCTGCTGGGGGTTGCTTCCCAAATCCCGCTCCATGTAGATGGATGAAAAATTCCAGAACATCCCCTCGCCGATGCCCCAGGTAAAAAGCGAGAGTGCGATTAAGAAAAGATTACGATTCAAGAATGACCTCGATGCTCGCTGGTCTCGATACGATCTTCGATCTACTCGACCACCGAGACTGGCTGACTCACTCGATGGAGGAACGCGGACGCGGCCTCGAAGACTTTTTCCCGCGCCGCGTCACGCGTAACGACGTGGCCTGATCCCGTTACCCAAACCATTTCCTTGTCTGACGTGGTGAGACGCTCGAAAATGCGCGGCATGCTTTCAGGCGGGACGTATTTATCATCCTTCGAGTGGATTAACAACACAGGCACGTTGATCTTCGGCAAGGCAAGTCGCATCTTCCCAAGCATTACCTGTAACTCCGCCGCGGAGCGGATGGGATTAAGCGGATAAGAAATGTGACTTGCAAACGCATCCTTGTCGAACCAGCTTTCTTCGGGTCTGCCTCTATCTTTTCGCATGTAAGACTTGAACCAACTGAAGATGCGCATTTCCCATGCAGGGATGTGAACAGGCAACTCAAAGGGCGCAGACATGGCGACCACTCCCGTCACATCCAATCGCGTGGACATCAGCAGGGATAGAGCGCCGCCCATCGAAAGCCCGACGAGGAAGATTCGGTCAGAGATGCCGCGCAAAAGATTGTAGCCATCTTCAACGGAGGCCGTCCAATCCGTCCAGCGCGAGCGGACCATATCTTTTGGACGTGTGGCGTGCCCAGTGAGTCGAATCCCAAGGCAGGTGAATCCCTGTGCGTTGAGATAGTCCCCCATCCAGCGCATCTCTTTAGGCGTGCCAGTGAATCCGTGGATGAGGAGGCAGGCAGGCTTGGATGGATCGCCCGGCAGGAAAAACGGTTCGGCGGTGGGGATGGTTTGTGGCATGAGAGTTGCCTTTTATTGATTTGATAATTCCAACGCAGAAACAAGGTCATTAGTCACAGGCGGGACGGGCCAAAGAATATGATAGATTTTTTGAATCCGCTCGGTGGCTTCGTGGACGAACGCGTCCATCTCGGCTTGGGGGAGGTAGATCATCGGGCGGGCGCACATGGCGTCGGTTCTTTCGTCGCGGCGTTGGTAATAGGATTTGATGTGTTTCAGTTGATGAAGCAACGCCTGAGGTGGGAGAAAATCCAAATCGGCAAGTTCGGGTTCGGCTCCCAGAAAGACGCGCCAGTACAGGCAATCGGGATGGGTGCGGATGTATAGGTGGTCGAGGCCGTACCAGTCCAGTTTGACTTCCCAGATGAAGTCCTTGTCCGCGGCGAATTGCTCGGGGTAACGTTCCTGCGTGGGCTTGCCGATGAGGATAGTCCACAGGTTGTCGGTGATGAGGTGGAAGAAATATCCGAGGCGGAAGGAGAAGCGGGCAGTGTCTTGTGACGACACGTCTGCGAGATAGCCGCGATAAAAATCAAGATCGGCGATATCCTTGTGAACGCTGTCCGAGCGTTTGAAATGTGTGACCTGCGGAGGCGGATCGAACTTTTCCCACTTTTCATCGGGGATGCCCGAATCTGGCGCGACGTTTCCAATGGCAAATTGCGCCGCGTCAAGATTGGGGATGTAACCGAGCAGGTTTTCCGCGATACGAAGATGGGCAATCCAGGTAGCCATTTATCGAATTATAGCCCAGGGCGGATTTTTCGCTTTCACGATTTTGTAGATCGGACAATCCGCATCGTGCGCGCCTTTTAGATAGCCCGTGGATAAGAGAAACTCGTTCACAATTTCGCCACCGGTGAAGACGAAGGTTTTCTTGAACAGCTTCACCCATTCATCTTTGGGACGCGGGTGATGCGCGTCGAGCCAATTCTTGAATGAGCCAAACTCCTTTTGCAATTCGAGAATCTTCCGCGCGTTGACGATGGCCGCGTTGACCTTGAGTCGGTTGCGGATGATGCCCGCGTCGGAGAGGAGTCGGGCGCGATCCGCTTCCTCGTAAGCCGCGACCGCCGCGAGGTCGAATTGATCGTAGGCGCGGCGGAAGTTGTCCGCTTTTTTGAGGATGGTGATCCACGAAAGTCCCGCCTGGTTGATTTCCAGCACGAGACGCTCGAAAAGCAGGTTGTCATCTTCGAGGGGAAATCCATATTGCGTGTCGTGATAGAGGCGGTTGTACGCGTCTTCAGGGTGAAAACGAACATAGCGGCAGTAAGTATCCATTTTGCTTTTCCTGCGTCTAATGTTTAAGTGAATTTGTAACAGGTCCCGGTCTCTTTAGCGAACAGATTGTAACCCAACCCATCACGCCGGATAAAAACTACGGTTCTTTCCTTCTCCTTTCATTCCAATCTGCAATCAATACGCCCCAGCGGCTTTTTTGGGGTTAACCTGGCCTTACGGAGGTGACGATAAGCAATTCCAATCAAAGCGCGTTTTCAAAATTTCACGAAACCCATAGAAGAAAAATAACCAAGGAGAGAATGTATGGCAAGCACAACCGTTCGCAAACTCGCATTTGGGATCGTGATCCTGATGCTGGTTGTTACGTCTGTTTTTGTCACCCGCAGTAATGCAGGTTCAGAATTCTCCTACGATGTCCCACGCATGCTGGGCATGGACACCGGGGCTGAAGAGGAACTTATCCAGGTCAAGGGACCGCCCACCACCGACATCAAGGGCCCGTTCTACCAGGTTGGATCCAAAGCAGTTTCCATGGACAAGGACCTGCGCGCCCTCCCCCAGGTTGGACCATCCCAGAAACGTCCCATGCGCGAAATGGGACAGATGCCCGCCCCGGCTGGGAATGGCGGCGAGGATCCCATCATCCAGACTGCCGATACATTTGACAATCGCCCCCTCTCGGAACTTGCAGCGGCTCCCGCTCCCCTGACCAGTTTCAAAGGTCTCGACCTGCAAAATTGGGGCGCTGGCTGGCCACCCGATACCCATGGCGATGTCGGCCCGACCCACTATATCCAGGCCGTCAACACTTCCATCGGTATCTTCGATAAAGCCACCGGCACTCGCCTGGCCGCCTTCACTTTCAACAATTTCTTTGCGGCGAACGGTGGAACGGGTACCTGCGCCACCTACAATCAGGGTGATCCGATTGTGGTCTACGACCAGATCTCTGGCCGCTGGATCATTACCGACTTCGCTTTTTCCAGTGTAAGCAAACCGCCCTACTACGAGTGCATCGCCGTCTCCAAGAGCGCCGATCCTGTCAGCGGTGGATGGTGGCTCTACACGTTCACGGCTGACACATTGAGCCTGAACGACTATCCCAAGCTGGGCATCTGGTCGGACGGCATCTACATGTCTGCCAACCTGTTCAAACGCGGACGCACCTATGCAGGCACCAAAGTCTGGGCTCTCAATCGCGCTGACCTGATCAGCGGCGCGGCTCTGCGCTCTGTCTCTTTCACCCTCGGCACTTCCTATTTCAGCCTCCTGCCCGCCAACCTCAAAGGCACTCTCCCGCCCACTGGCACTCCTGAATACTTCATGTCAGACTACGGTTCAAACACCAGCATGAAGTTGTGGAAGTTCACGGTCAATTGGACAACGCCGACCTCCTCCACTTTCACCGGCCCCACCAGTTTTGCAGTGGCTTCCTTCACACGGCCTGCCACCAACAGCGTCCCGCAACTGGGTAGCACGGAGAAACTCGACACCCTCGGCGACCGCCTGATGTCCTGGCTCCAATACCGCAACATCAATGGCACGCAGTCCTTGTGGGTTTCTCGCTCTGTGGTGGCTGGCACGTCGGATGGTATCCGCTGGATGGAAGTCCGCAACATGAGCACCACGCCTGTTGTCTACCAGCAGGGCACTTATGCCCCCGACGCCAACTATCGCTGGATGCCCAGCCTCGCAGTGGACAAGTTTGGCAACATGGCTGTTGGATACAGCGTATCCAGTGCAACGATGTATCCTGCCATCCGCTATGCCGGACGCCTCGTCACCGACGCGCTCGGCACTCTTGGACAGACCGAGGTCACCCTCATTGCCGGCACTGGCTCGCAATCTGGCGGCTACAACCGCTGGGGAGACTACTCCTCCATGTCTGTAGACCCGGTGAACGACTGCACCTTCTGGTTCACCACCGAGTACTACGAGACCGTCAGCAACAACTGGCAGACTCGCATCGGCTCCTTCCAATTCCCCGGCTGTCAGTAAGCCCTCACTTTCTTAATTATGAAACTGGCGATCAAGTGGTCGCCAGTTTCATATTAACTTTCCAATCATCAGAGTAGGAGTTCGTTTCCATCATTTTGACAAAAATTTACCCCAGTACCATTTCGTTGACAAATATCATAAAATCCTTGACAAATCCCCATTTAAAGAGAAAATATATCCATCTTTTCTCGCTGGATAAAAAATACGGCAAGAAACCAACTCCCCCTTAATATTTTCAAAACGCCTGCATCGGCGTTTTTTTGGTTAAGGGAAGTTCGAAAAGCCGGGAGGTGAAACGAAGCATAGTGCATCCCACTCCATCCGCAGCCATATCGGAAAATTTTAGCAAACCTAGAGGAGAGAATTAGATGAAAAGCAATGCTGTTCGCAAACTTGCATTTGGGATGATGATCCTGATGCTGGTGGTCTTGTCTGTTTTTGCTGCCCGCGGCAACGCAGGCTCAGAATTCGCCTACGATATTCCTCGCATGCTTGGAATGGAGAACGGCGCTGAGGAACTCATCCAAGTCAAGGGTCCGCCCACTACTGATGTTGTTGGACCAGTTTTTGAGGTCCATGATCAGGTCGCTTCGATGGATATGGATCTGCGCGACATGCCTCAGCTTGGTCCCGAAAAGAAACGCCCCATGCAGGAAATGGGACAGATGCCCGCTCCTGCCAAGAACGGTGGTGCAGATCCCGTCATCCAGACCAATAAAACATTTGGCAACCGTCCTCTGGAAGGAGGACCGCTGGCCGCGGCCCCCGCTCCTCTCATGACATTCAAAGGCCTCGACCTGACGAACTGGGGCGCTGGCTGGCCCCCCGATACACATGGTGACGTTGGCCCGAACCATTACATTCAAGCCGTCAACACCTCCATCGGCATCTTCTCCAAAGCCACCGGCGCCCGACTGGCCGCTTTCACCTTCGATAATTTCTTTGCGGCGAATGGGGGATCAGGTGCATGCGCCACATTGAACTACGGCGACCCGATTGTGGTCTATGACCAGATCTCCGGCCGCTGGATCATTACAGACTTTGCTTTTGCTGGCTCTGGCACCACCCCCCCATACTATGAATGCATCGCCGTCTCCAAGACCGCTGACCCTGTTAGCGGCGGCTGGTGGCTCTACACTGTGACTGCCAGCACCACCGCGCTGAACGATTATCCCAAGTTCGGCATCTGGAACGATGGCATCTACATGTCCGCCAATATGTTCACGGGCGGAGCCTCCTACGGCGGCGTGAAAGTCTGGGCGCTCAATCGTGATGACCTGATCAGCGGCGCTCCACTCCGCTCAGTGGCCTTCACCCTCGGCACCTCCTATTTCAGCCTCCTGCCCGCCAACTTAAAAGGTACGCTGGCCCCTGCCGGCACACCGGAATACTTCATGTCGGACTATGGCTCGAACACCAGCATGAAGTTGTGGAAGTTCACCGTCAACTGGGCGACCCCCTCCTCCTCGACCTTCACCGGTCCCCAGAGCTTCGCGGTGGCCTCGTTCACGCGTCCTTCCTCGACCGTGGTCCGCCAGCTGGGAAGCACCAAACGCCTCGACACCCTCGGCGACCGTTTGATGACCTGGCTCCAATACCGCAACATCAACGGCACGCAATCCCTGTGGGTTTCGCGCACGGTCAAGATCTCGAACACATCCACCGGAATCCGCTGGATGGAAGTTCGCAATATGAGCGGCACGCCCAGCGTTTACCAGCAGGGCACATACGCCCCCACCACGGCCTTCCGCTGGATGCCCAGCCTGGCGGTGGACAAGTTTGGCAACATGGCGGTTGGCTATAGCATGTCCTCATCCACGATGTACCCGTCCATTCGCTACGCGGGACGCCTCATCACCGACG
>JAYRVQ010000213.1:0-2813 GCA_041918465.1 Anaerolineales bacterium | reverse complement strand
TGGTTTTGAAAAAACACTACTGGCCACTGTCACACCTGCACTGCACCGAACGCAGTGCGGTGCAGGTGTTGCGAGCGTTCGCTGCGAAGCAACCCCACGCACGGCCAGGAGATTGCTTCGGGAAAAATCGCCCTCACAATGACGGGCTGTCGGAAAGGAGTCCCCATGCAGATCATCTTTAACGGCAAGACCTACAATAGTCTGGAAGAAATGCCCGCCAATGAACGCCAGGCCTATGAGCAAATGTCCCAGATCTTCAAGGATGAGAATGGCAATGGCATCCCTGATTTTCTGGAAGGTGACGTTGTAAAAAACGTGATGACGGCGTTCGCCAATGCGATCCACTACGATGGCAAGGTTTACAACAACATGGATGAACTTCCCCCCGAGGCGCGCCAAAAGTTGCAGGAGGCGTTCACGAAACTCAACCAATTGGGAATTGTCACCGCGGCCCCATCCGCCCAAGCGGGACAGGCGTTCGAGCCTGCCTTCCAGGCCTCGAAGCCGCTTCTTGCGCAGGAGCCGGCGATCCAGGAAAGCGGCGGCAGGAACTGGATGATCATCATCGGATTCCTGGGCGCGATCCTTGTTTGCGCTGTTGCGCTGGCACTCGTTTTGTTCATGCGCTGAGCATTGCCTGTCACATGGAAGGCCGGGAGAGCACTTGCTTCCCGGCCTTTTTGTTTAATCCATTGCAATCCAGAAATCAGTTTTCGTGTACATCGCGCATCGAAATCTCATCGTCCACAGGTTCGAGATGCGTTTGGACAATGGCATCGGGCAAGGCCTTGCGGATGTCGCCCTCGAAATCATCGGCGATGTGATGCGCGTCGTGGAGCGTCCACGCGCCAGGCACCAGCACGTGCACCGACACGAACCGCCGCGCCGCCGATTGACGCGTCCGTAACGCGTGAAAAGCGACGCCGCGTTCGCGATATTTGGACATGACCGCCTCGATGACCTTCTGCTCGCCATCGGGCAGGGACGCGTCCATCAATCCCGCCACCGACCGACGGATGAGTTGATACGCCGTCCAAATAATATTCAAACCGACGAGGATGGCAATGATCGGGTCGAGCGTCTGCCAGCCCGTCAGCGCGACGATGCCCATGCCAGTGATGACGCCGATGGAAGTCCACACATCCGTCATCAGGTGATGCGCGTCCGCCTCCAGCGTGATCGAATTCTCACGCTTGCCAGCCGCCAGCAGGGTCCGCGACGCCGCGAAATTCACAACCGACGCGGCCGCGGAAACGATCAGGCCGATTCCCAGTTGCTCCAAAGGCTGGGGATTGAAAAATCGCTGAACGGCCGTGTAGATAATTCCCCCCGCCGCGACCAAAATGAGGATGCCCTCGGTGGTGCTGGAAAAATATTCCGCATTGCTTTGCCCAAACGCGTGACTCTCATCCGCGGGACGCGCGGCAATCGTCAGCATCAACAGCGCCATGATGCCCGCCACCAAATTTACGAGCGACTCGACCGCATCCGAAAGAAAGCCGACCGAATTGGTTAGCAGGTAAGCGCCTGATTTTAAAGCGATGGTCGTGAGCGACGCGGCAATCGAGATCCACGCAAAACGCGTCAACGAGGAACGATTTTCTGTCATATGTTCATTATAGCCCCTGCGACAGTACAATAGATGAAATGAACTTACCCGATTTTTCCTCGTCCCCCAATTTTAAGGATAACTTGACCGCCGCCTTCGGACGCGCCGCCACCGAAGACTGGATCGCCCGCCTGCCGCGTCTCCTCGCCGAGGCCGCCTCACGCTGGGACCTCAAGCTGGGCCCGCCCGTGGATGGCTTATCCTACAACTACGTTTGCTCCGCCACGCACCGCCCTGAGCGGAGCCGTTGGTCGAGTAGCGAAGCGTATCGAGACCAGGCGAAGTCGAAGGGTGACTTCATTCTCAAAATCGGCATCCCCAACCGCGAACTCACCAGCGAGATCGAATGCCTCAAAGCGTGGGGCGGATTGGCAATCCGCCCTACTGCCCGTCTGCTCGAATCCGACCCCGAAAACGGCCTGCTCCTGCTCGAACGCCTGCGCCCCGGCGAAATCCTCGCCACCGTCACTGACGACAACAGCGCGGCCCAAATCGCCGCGGACGTAATGTCGCGTTTGTGGATTCCCGCGTCGCAAATTGACAGCCACTTCGGAAGTGACTGTCAATTTATTCAACTGAAAGATTGGTTCGATGCATTGAAGCATCTCCGCCCGCGCTTCCACGGCGGGACAGGTCCCTTCCCTGCACGGCTCGTCGAAACCGCCGAGGGACTCCTCCGCGAATTGTTCGCCGAAGACGAACGTTGGCTCATGCACGGCGATTGTCACCACTACAACATCCTCTCCCACGGAGACGAATGGCGCGTGATTGACCCGAAGGGAGTCATCGGTGCGCGCGAGTACGAGGTCGCGCCGTTCATGCTCAACCCTGTCTACCAGCCGCGTCCCAACATCAAACGCGAAACCAACCGCCGCCTCGATATTTTCTCCGAACGCCTCGGCTTGGATCGCCAGCGTCTCTGGGCATGGACGGTGGCGCACTCCGTCCTCTCCGCCTGGTGGGACTTGCAGGAGGATGGCACGGGAGGGGAGTTTGCGATGGCGTGTGGGGAGGGTTTTTTGGAATTGTAAACCCCGAAGGGGTGAAAAGATTGTAGTAGATGTGGATCACATCCATCCGTAACCCCGAAGGGGTGGCATAATTCGGCGAGCCATGTCATCCCTTCGGGATTGGGTTCGGGTGCGCATTTCAACGATCTATAATCATGGCATCCCTTCGGGATTGACTCACGAATGATAAAATA
>JAYRVQ010000212.1:0-3647 GCA_041918465.1 Anaerolineales bacterium | reverse complement strand
AATTGCCCTCATCTGGTGCAATGCGCTTGATAGTATTTGGATCGCTTTTACTGATCGGGTATATTATTTTCCAGGGTTTTCTTAAAGGCTCGGATGAGGCGATTTATATTGGCGGCGCTGCTCTTGTCGCCACGCTTATCCTTTTCTTCGCTATACGCGACGCATCCAAACCCAATCGCCCAACTGACGACTGATCACTGAACACTGAAAACCGATCACTGATGACTGATCACTAATCCCTCAATCTCCAATCTCCAATCTCCAATTACCACTTACCTCATGCACCCCTCCTCCCTCCTCCGCCTCCCCTTCCCACGCGACCTCATCGAAGGCGGGATCGCGTACGCGGTGCGCTCGCTTCCGCACACCTACAACCGCATGGGCGGCTCGCCCTACGACCGTCTCCGCCGCATCGTGGCAGGCGTGGCTGTGGAACTGGCCTTTCGCCGTCACCTCACGCAGAACAACATCCCCTTCGACGTGAAAGGCGCGACGCCCTTCACCGATCCCGACCGCTACGATGTCTCGCTCGGCGGCCATCGCTGTGACGTGAAATCCTTCCTGCTGACTCACCGCGACCAGATCCAGCGCGTCCGCCAGGACCCAGGCCTGCTCCTTGACGCCCCAACCCTCGTCCCCTCTGACCAGGATGCCGCGGACGGTCACTACGATGACGATATCTACCTCTTCGCTTTTTCAACGGCTCTCAACGCCGCCTCGCAACTTGACCTGCAAAAGGCCATCGCGGCGGGACAGCCGACGCACATTTTGCACGCGCTCCCCAAAACTTGGGCCAACCCGCAGACGTGGACTCCGCTCGGACATCTCGCACTGAAATCTGAATCCGATTCCCCCGTCACTGTGGAACTGGGTGGGCAGATCGAAAACCGCGAATTTGTCAGCGAGAGACTCGTTCTGCCGCCGCGGGCGCGCGTCGAGTCGCGGACCGCGTATTTTTCGCTCGCCTCGCTCCACGTGGAGAGTCCGCCCGATGGACGGGTGGCAGTTCACAGTCCCGCGCGAAGCGAGACGCATGTCATCCATCCGCACGAGTGGGGCAACATCTGGGTCTACGGCATGGACATCTTCCTGACCGGCTGGATGTCGCGTGCAGAATTCCGTCAGCGCGCCCGTCCCATTCAGCCGGGGACGCGCGTCTTCCAATATGACGAGACGCGCGTCAAAAACCTGGCCGTGGATGTGCGCGAGTTGCGTCCGCTGGGCGCGTTATTCGAAAAAGTGAAAGCGTGGGAAACAAAAAAGCCCGAAAGCGGGCTTTAGACTGTGATCCCGGGGGGACTCGAACCCTCAACCAATTGATTAAGAGTCAACTGCTCTGCCATTGAGCTACGGGACCAATGCGAGCGGTATTATACCGCAAAGAAAAAAAGCGTCAATGAATTTTTGCGATGCCAGCGGCGGCCAATCTCGCATGACACAAATCAATAACTCATGTAAAATAACCTCATGCTTGCACGCATCTACTCCTGCGCTGTGGTGGGACTCGAAGGCGTCATCGTCGAAGTCGAAACAGACACCACACAAGGTTTCCCCGGCATGGATATTGTCGGGCTTCCCGACGCGGCCGTGAAAGAAAGCGCGGCCCGCGTCCAGACCGCCATCCGCAACGCGGGCCTGCCCTACCCGCGCGAGCGCATCGTTGTCAACCTCGCGCCCGCCTCTGTCCGCAAGGAAGGCCCCGCCTACGACCTGCCCATCGCCCTCGGCATCGTCATGATGGGCGGCAGTCTCAATCCCGAAATTGTCAAAGACGCGCTCATCGTCGGCGAACTTTCACTTGATGGAATTGTCCGCCACGCGCGTGGCATTTTACCAATGGCCGCGAAAGCGCGTGCTGAAGGCTACAAGCGGATTTTTGTACCCGAGGCGGACGCGCCCGAAGCCGCGTTGATTCCCGGCCTGGAAGTGATTCCCGTCAACACGCTCTCGGCTCTCTACGGACATTTGGCCGGGTTCCGCCAAATCGCGCCGCATCCTCCGCTGGAGGCTGATTCCGTTCCCCCTTCCGTGCTGACAGATTTCCGCGAAATAAAAGGGCAGGAACACGTCAAGCGCGCGCTCGAAGTTGCCGCGGCAGGCGGACATAACTGCCTGATGGTTGGTCCCCCCGGCGCGGGCAAGACTCTCCTCGCGCGCGCCATGCCCGGCATCCTGCCCGAAATGTCCATTGACGAGGCGCTGGATGTGACGCGCATCTACTCGGTTGCTGACGCGCTTCCGCCCGATGTGCCGATGATTCGCACGCGGCCGTTCCGCGCGCCGCATCACACCATCTCGCACGCGGGACTGGTTGGCGGCGGCAACTGGCCCCAGCCCGGCGAGATTTCCCTCGCCCATCGCGGCGTGCTCTTCCTCGATGAACTTCCCGAATTCGGGACGCGCGTCCTCGAAGTGTTGCGCCAGCCCATCGAAGACAAAGTTGTCACCATCAGCCGCGCGCGCGGCTCGCTGACTTTCCCTGCGAATTTTATGCTGGTTGCCGCAATGAACCCCTGTCCTTGTGGGTATTTCGGGGATTCCGTCAAACCCTGCACCTGCGCGCCTGCCATGGTGACCAAATATCAAAAACGAATCTCCGGTCCCATGCTCGACCGCATGGACATCCACATCGAAGTCCCGCGCGTGGATTACGAAAAACTATCCAGTGACCGCCTCGGAGAGTCCAGCGCGGACATCCGTGCGCGTGTCGAGTCGGCGCGGGCGAGACAACGCGTCCGTTTCGCGGAGGCGGTTAACGTAGTCAGCAACTCGGATATGCGCGTGACCGAGGTGCGTCAGTTCTGCAAATTGGACGAGACCAGCGAAAGTCTCGTGCGCGCCGCGATGAGTCAGTTGCAGTTGTCGGCGCGGGCGTATCATCGAATCCTGAAATTGTCACGAACGATCGCGGACCTGGCGGGAAGTGACGCGATCCAATCTGCGCATTTGGCGGAGGCGTTGCAGTATCGCCCAAAGATCATGATAGGATAGGAAAATTTATAGAACAAAGGCGCTTGGAGATATTCTCTCAAGCGCCTTTTGATTTTATGGTTCCGTTTATCAACCAATATGATTAACTGAAGGATGGCTGGAGAAATGCCGCTGAATGGGTTCCCGCGATGCATTGGGGGTTTGTAAAACTAAAATAAATTTCGCCTCGGTATCGAACGGGTTACGCCAAAGATGAGGAAGCGTGGCTTCAAAGATCAGGATATCGCCTGTTTCGAGTAAATACACTCTGCCATCGACCACATACTCAATATTCCCTTGCAGGCAATAAACAAACTCATGTCCGGAATGCACCACCTGTCGCTCACCGCCGCTCCCCGCCCGGGGTTCGAGAGTCACCGAAAACGGTTCCAACTCCTGGAATGGCATGGTTTTTCCCATTCCTTCGATGATCACTCCCTCGCTTGCGATCTTCGGGCGCTGGCTGGGCTTAATGTGCAAAACAGAAGATGGCGACTCTTCTTCAAAAAAATAACTCATGCGAACGTTCAGCGCCCCAGCCAAACTTTGCAACGTTGCCACGCTCGGCGAAGTCTCGTCACGCTCGATCAAACTGATTGAGTTTGGAGATAATCCCGCCAAACGGGCCAAGTCGCGCTGAGAGATGTTGCGTTCGCTTCGCAAATTTCGGAGTTTTT
>JAYRVQ010000211.1:0-2368 GCA_041918465.1 Anaerolineales bacterium | reverse complement strand
GGACTGGTTGTCTGAGTCCACGCCCTGTTTTCGGTACCACCAGGCGCGGCGGCAATAGAGGTAAGTGCCGATCTCGGAAGCGCGGATGGTTCGCATGGATGAATTCTAACGCATTTGCTCATATCTGCTATATAATTGAATTGTCGTTCCATCCATATGATTCCACGGAGGAGTGTTCCATGAGAAAAATTTTGGCTCTGGTTTTGGCGCTTGCTTTTGTGTTGACGGCTTGTGGACAGGCGGGAGGCGGGGGAGGCACACTGCGGATCGGCTGGGCAGGCAGTCCCGATACGCTCAACCCGGGCGCCGCGGTGCTGGCCGAGGCATACACGATCTTTGAACTAGTGTACGACTCGATGTATGAACTGAATTTGGACGGTTCGTTCTCGCTGGCAGTGGCGGAAAGCGTGGAACGCTCGGCAGATGGGTTGGTATACACATATAAGATTCACAAGGGGATCAAGTTCCACGATGGGAAACCGATGACGGCCAAAGACATCGTGTTTACCTACAATTTCTATAAAGCCCACGAAGACTTTCCCTATTTGAACGCTTATACAGCCTATATTGACAAGACCGAAGCGCCCGATGATTACACCGTGGTCGTGTCTCTTACGGATGCCATTCCGAACATCGAGAGCCAGTTGGTGTACATGTACATCCTGCCCGAACACATCTGGGCGGATTATGCCGAGGGCGCGGCCTCGACCGAGTTCGAGAATGTGGAAATGATCGGCACAGGCCCGTTCCAGATGGTGGAATACAAGCAGGGTGAATTTATCCACTTGAAGGCTAACAAGAATCACTTCCTGCAGCCACCCAAGGTGGACGAAGTCATCTTCCAAACCTTTGAAAGCCAGGATGTGCTGGTGCAGGCCATCAAGAGCGGACAGGTGGACATGATTACCGAGATGCCCGCCACCGCGGTAGAGACGTTGAAGGATGACCCGAACATCAAAGTGGTGACCGGCGCGCCATTCGCCCCGGGTGTTTCGGACATCATCTTCAACCAGATCGATCCCGAAAATTGTCCCACTGAGGATGGCGGCGTTTGCACGGGACATCCTGCCCTGCGCGACCGTGACGTGCGTCTTGCGCTAGCCCACGCTACCGACAAGCAGAAACTGATTGATGTGGTTCTGCTTGGCTACGGCACACCCGGCCTCACTCTCATCCCTGATGGTCTTGGCATGTGGTTCAACAATTCCATCAAGGATTATGCCTATGACGTGGCCGCGGCGAACAAACTGCTGGATGACGGCGGCTACAAGGACACCGACGGCGACGGCGTGCGCGAAATGCCCGACGGTTCGCTTCCTCTGACCCTGCGCGTGCACTGGCCTTCGGACAGTATCGACGCCCCGCGCATGGCTGAAATGCTCGCGGAGATGTGGCTGGAAGTGGGCGTGAAGACCGAATTGCAGGCCATGGATCCCGACGCGTTGACCGCGGAGTGCTGTCCCGCTTTCGACTTCGATGTGATCCTGTGGGGCTGGGGCTCCGATCCTGACCCGAGCCTGTTACTCGGCGTGCACACCACGGCCGAAATCCCCACTGGATACAACGAGACGGGTTACTCGAATCCCGAATACGACGCGCTGTTCGATCAGCAGGCCACCGAACTCAATCTGCAGAAGCGCATCGAACTCGTCTGGCAGATGCAGCAGATCGCTTTCGATGATGTGGTCTACGTTATCCCATATTACGAGCAGGCCATCCAGGCCTATCGCGTCGACCGCTTCAGCGGCTGGCTGATCGAATTCCCGAAGGTGGAACTCTCGGATACCAGTTCGTTGGTTGTGGTCGAAGCGGTGAAGTAATACCCCATCCCTAACCCCTCCCCAAATCAAAATTCGATTTGGGGAGGGGAAGGATATAGGTGACTTTGAAGCGCTGGCGCTATCTCCTCGGAAAAATTGGGTGGGCGGTCTTTACCATCCTGTTTGTCCTCATCCTGAACTTTTTCCTCTTCCGCGTCCTGCCTGGTGACCCAGCGCGGGCGGGCGTCCACGATCCGCGTCTCAAAAAAGAGGCGATTGAAGCGATACGCGTCCGCTTCGGGTTGGACAAACCCGTCATCAACTGCTTCGAGTCGTTGAATCCGATCGAGATCGGTTCGTGCACGGTCAATCCCCTCGACACGCAATTTTTCATCTACGTAAAAAATCTCCTGCAGGGCGAGATGGGCATCAGTTACCACAGCAACCGCCCTGTCGCAGACATTCTTGCTGAGCGTCTATGGAATACTATTATCCTCATCGGCGCGGGACAGATTCTCGCCATCCTGATTGGTGTGATCTTCGGCATGTTCGCGGCGTGGAAAGCGCGCACGTCCATTGACTATGGCGCGCTCATCATCAGCCTGCTG
>JAYRVQ010000210.1:0-3386 GCA_041918465.1 Anaerolineales bacterium | reverse complement strand
TTCCACGGTTCAAATTTCCATCCCATTTTTTATTGACTCATTGCCACTCGCATGATATATTAGCGGCCTAACGGATACCAGTAAGTTCGCTTTGGAAGTAAGAAAGCAAGGTCGGCTCATGGGTACGTCCCGTGAGCCGTTTTGTTTTACCACTCCGTTCGGACAAATTGAGTACCCGATCCATCTTTTCTCTATTTGCAAAAGGAGCAAATACAATGTCTGAACGTATCATCGGCACGGTCAAGTGGTTCAATGGAAGCAAAGGCTATGGCTTCATCGAGCGCGAAGGCGGCAAGGACGTCTTCGTCCACTTCTCCGCCATCCAGGGCGACGGCTTCAAGAATCTCAACGAAGGCCAAAAGGTCGAGTTCGAGGTCGAGCAGGGCCCCAAGGGTCCGCAGGCCAGCAACGTGACCGTGGTCAGCTAATCGAGTCCACATCGCCAAACCAAATCCCCGGGACAATTGTCCCGGGGATTTTTTGATTCGTGGTATGGAAAATGCGACGCATCCTCGTCAGCCATATCTCTCCATGAATTTTTCCATCCGCCTCAACGCCTCTTCGATCTTGCTGTACTCGGTGGCGTAGCAGGCGCGGACGAATCCCTCGCCTCCCGGCCCGAACGAATTACCGGGTACCACCGCCACGTGTTCCTCCTCCAGCAGTTTCTGGGCGAAGGCATCATCGTCCATGCCGGAGGCCTGGATGTTGGGAAACGCGTAGAACGCGCCGCGCGGCTCAAAGGTCCGCAGACCGAGGCGGTTGAGACCGTCCACCAGCAGGCGGCGGCGGCGGTCATATTCCGTCACCATCTCCTGGACAAATTGTTCACCGTTGGCGAGCGCCTCGATGGCCGCGTCCTGCGCGGTGGTGGGCGCGGACATGATGGTGTACTGGTGTATGCGGACGAGGCCTTTGATGAGGTCGGCAGGCCCGGCCGCGTAGCCGATGCGCCAGCCGGTCATGGCGTAATCCTTTGAGAGGCCGCCCAATAGAATCGTCCGCCGCTTGATGCTCTCGCCCAGTGACGGGACGCAGACATGCTGGAAGCCGTACACGAGGCGGTCGTAGATCTCATCCGAGATCAAGACGAGATCGTTCTGCTCTGCGAGTTTGGCAATTTCTAAAAGTGTTTCGCGCGTGGCGACCGCGCCGCTGGGATTGCTTGGATACCCAACAAAGATGGCTTTTGTGCGCGGTGTGATGGCTTCACGGATGCGCGCCGGGTCCACTTGGAAATCATCCTCCATGCGCGCGGGAATTTCAATTGGCACGCCGCCCGCGAGGATGACCTCGGCCTGATAGGAGACAAAACACGGTGTGGGGATGATGACCTCGTCACCGGGGTCGAGGATGGCGGTCATCGTCAGGTAGAGCGCCTCCGAGACGCCCACCGTGGCGATGATCTCAGTGACGGGATCGTACTTCACGCCGTACAGGCGAAATAGATTATCAGCGACGGCTTGTCGCAATTCCAATTTGCCTGAGTTCGAGGTGTAGTGCGTCTCGCCTTTTTGCAACGAGCGGATGCCTGCCTCGAGGATCGGCTTGGGCGTGGTGAAGTCCGGTTCGCCGATGCCGAGTGAGATGACATCCTTCATCGTCGCGGCGATGTCGAAGAATTTGCGGATGCCGCTGGGTTTTAAGCCTGCAACGCGATGCGAGAGGTATTTCGTATTCCCGATTTCCGACATTGAATCTCCTTGATTTTCTCGGGCGTCCTTGCGAGCCTGGCGAAGCGATCCTCTCGCAATGACGAGGCGTTTTATGGATGAATCACACTGCTGTTATCGCCGATATTCAGTGAAGAAGCCTCTTCCTTGTTGGACTGTCCTTCCACGCGGCAATTGCGGCCAATGAGCGAACGCTTTAGTGCGGCGCGCAGAACCTGCGTCCCTTCCTCGATGATGCTGTCCGAGATGACCGCTGAATCAATTTTGCAATTCGCGCCGATGGACGCGTTCGGCCCGATGACCGAGTTCGTTATCTGCGCGGTCGGATGGATGAAAGAGGGAGCGATGATCTCAACCCCTTCTCCCTTCTCGTTCTTCGTCTTGTTCGCCGCGCCGCGCTCCAGCAAGATCGCGTTTGTGTCCAATGTGGCGTCGATCGTGCCGGTATCCAGCCAGGTGCTGATGGTTTGCGTACGAATTTTTGCGCCCTGCTCGATCATGATGGAAATGGCGTCGGTGAGAAAAAATTCGTTCTTCAACATCACGCCGCGACGGATCTGCTCGTCGATTGCGGCCAGCAGGGACTCGCCCTGTTTGAAGTAATAACACCCAACGACAACCAGGTTGTTTTCCATCGTTTCCGGTTTTTCAATGAAGCGCGTCACCCAGCCATCAGGTCCCAGCTCGGCCACGCCGAAACGGCGCGGGTCAGGGACGGGCATCACCCAGGCAACGGCATCCGCCTGCTCGTCCGCGAGAAGCGAGAAGTCTGCATCCATGAGCGTGTCGGAAAAGCACATGATCATCGGCCCGCGCAAATAATCCCGCGCCAGTGCAATGGCGTGCGACTGCCCCTTCATTTCGTGTTGCGTCACGAAATGGGCTTTCATATTCGGGTATTTTTCTTTAATGAACGCGGGGATTTGTCTCTCACCGAGGTACGGTCCGACGATGAACACGTACTCCGTGTTCTGCGGACTCGGCACGCTGGCGAACATATCCAATAGATGCTCCAGCGCGGTCTTCCCGGCTACGCCAACGAGCGCTCTGGGTTTGCTGTATGTGTGCGGCCTCATGCGGGTCCCCCACCCGGCCATGGGTATGATGATTTTCAGTGATTCGGCCAAGAATTGTCTCCCGGAAGGATTTTCATCCCTATTGTACCAAACCAAACCATCAAAACTGCGTTACGCTCCCAATATCTCCTCGACTTTTCGACGCTGGCCTTCAGGCATATCACTGGGAAGTCCATTCAGGGCAAAGAACCGCGCCTCTGCAATTTCGTGGTCGGGTTTTCCTGTGACGATGAAATCCTGGCACGCAAACAGAACGTTATGCTCGTTGAAATGTCCCTCGGAATTGGAGACGACGCCTGCCAGACGGATCGCGCCCATCTCCGCGCCCGCCTCTTCCCGGACCTCGCGCCTGGCCGCCGCCTCGACAGTTTCTCCGCGCTTGATGCCCCCGCCCGGCAAATGCCATCCACCCCGATACGTGTGCCGGACGAGGAGTACGCGTCCTTCCTGCGCCAGCAGGACGCGCACTCCAAACGTCACCGGGCGGAAGATGAAAATGTACAAGCGGTAGAGCGCGTAAAGAAATCTCAGCCACAAATTCACGACAGCCTGGCTTCCTGCTCCTCGATCACTTCCTCCAGCAGATCCACGGCCTGCTTCAATGTGTCCGCGTCGAAAGCGAACTTCGCGCCCGCGG
>JAYRVQ010000209.1:0-2262 GCA_041918465.1 Anaerolineales bacterium | reverse complement strand
GGAAATCCCGACGGCGTGGCAAATAAAATGGACTGCTTGTACCCAGCCTTGCGAGCGGATTGCATGGCGGCGAGGGTGAGGGCTTTGCCCAGTCCGTGACCGCGATAACACGGCAGGGTGGTGACGTGATAAATCCCCGCGCCGTTTTCCGCATGAAGCAAAGTCGAGACGGCGCACGGCTCGCCCTGCCAACACGCAAGGAAGTGTTCGAAGACGGGCTTGGATTCGGTAAGCGAGTTGGCAAGAATTTGCTGAAAATCGGGGCGGCTTGGCGCGGGTTCTTCAAAGCCTTCCATGAGGACGTTTAGCCAGTTCGCTCGATCTTGCTCAGATTGAACGCGCGCAATCTCAACTTCTTTTGGAAGCGATATCTCGGGCAGGTCGTCCAGTCCGCGCGACATGCAGGGCATTCCTTTGAAGTTTTCCCATCGAATGTTCTTTGAATTCAAGTAATCGCCCAGCCCAGGTGTGCCGCCATCGGGAAAATCCACCCAGAAAAACGGGAGGCGTTTTGAGAGGAACGTTTCAAGGATGGGATCGGCGAGTCCACCCAGTTTTTCGGGACGCGTTGCTGTGCGGACGACGCCGTTGAAGCGGTACAGGCTTCGCCGCCCTGTCCTGAACCAGGCGATTTCATCGGTCTCGAAGAAATCGCCATCCAACAGGCGGGCGATGCCTTTGTAGTAAGTCAGGGCGTTTTCTTCAATGGCTTGGACGTGTGTCATACAACCATCCTGTTTCATCGTTTCCACAGGCATTTTCGATTTCTCGCACATTGGGTAGAAGCGCGTAGGTCGCGGGTGAGTTGATTTTGGTCGCCCCTGGTTGGAGATATTGCTGATGGCGTTCCAAATCCATTGGCGCGATTTGGAGTAATCCCCAGATTGCGTTGATTTGTCGTTCTTGCTGCGGCAGTTCCGAAAAGTAGAGTTCCTCATACGTCAGTTTGACCGCGTCGCTCGCGGAACGCTCGTCCACGACCGACTCGAAAAAATCTAGGCTGTGTTTCAAGCCTGCCACGCGGCGCTGGATATCTGGAATATCCAGCGGTTGGAGGTCGCGATAGTATTCTTCCAGCGGTTTGGCCATCTCCCATTTCTTCCACAACTTTGTTTGTTCGGCAATAAGAACAGAAACCACCGACTGCAAGAGGTTTCTTCGGCGCAGGAAAATGATCTTGCAATCGGCGCGTCTCAACAAATGGGCGATGAAGTCGGGCGGTAGTTGGTAGTCGAGAATTTTTATGCCGTTGTGGGTCGTAAATATTTCCGCGACTTGTTCTTCCAGCGAGGGGATGTCGTGGACGAGTTCGCGATAAATTTTGTTACCCGCGTCCCAGCGCGTGAAGTTTTCGTTGAACGGCTCTTCGAGGATGTTCAGCGCGGGGTGCGATTGGAGGATCTCGTAAAGGCTGGAACTTCCACTGCGCGGGTGGGCGAGGAAGAGGATTTTTGGAGTCAGGGGGGTTGCTTCATTTCAATCGTCCCACTGCCAGCAGAGTGATATCGTCGAACTGCTCCGCTTCTGCGATGTGATCGCGCAGTTGCGTTTCAATCTCATGAAGCAGCACCTCCGCCGATTCTGTTTTGGGATTCAGCAAGGCTAACAAACGTTCGCGCTCGAAAAATTCTTCGCGCGGATTTTTACATTCGGGCGCGCCGTCGGTGAAGGTGAAGAACAGATCGCCCTGCTCGAGTTGGCAGGTTTTTTGCGCGAACTTGAAGCCCGCCATCAGACCCACCGCAAGACCCGTCCTTGTCAGCCTCTCCTGCGCGCCGCCCGCTCTCACGATCAAGGGCGGTTCGTGTCCCGCGTTGACGTAGGTCAGCAATCCGCTTTTCGGGTCGAGAATCCCGAAGAAGACGGTGGCGAACATGCCCGCCTCATTGTGGGTTGTGGCGATGTAATCGTTGGCGAGCGAGATGGAACGCTCCAGCCGCGCCGCGACGGGATCCTGCGCGTCGGTCTCCCGCGTAAAATAATCGGCGGTCGCGGCGGCACGGATCAGGCTTCGGAACAGCGTCATGAACAACGCCGCGCCCACGCCCTTGCCGCACACGTCCGCAATGACGAGGGCGAGCGTCCCATCGGGCAGTTCGAACGCGTCGTAGAAATCGCCCGCGACCTCACGCGCCGCCTTGAAGTACGCGGCGATCTCCCAGCCATCGGCACGCGGCAATTCCGCGGGCAGGAATCCCTGCTGGATTTCGCGCCCGATCTCCAACTCGCGCTCCAGACTTTTTAAATAAAGTTGCTCCTGGT
>JAYRVQ010000208.1:0-1883 GCA_041918465.1 Anaerolineales bacterium | reverse complement strand
GATCGCGTCAGCTCGCGCGGACTCCTGCTCTGGAACCTTCTCTTCACCCTCAGCCTGACCGCCACCATTCTGGCGCACCGCGTCGCTTTCCCGCCGACGCCTGATTCGCCGCCCGTCGTCGTGACCTCCCCCAGCCCGCTCGCGCAAATTCCTCTCTACCTGACTCTCCTGCTCCTCCCCGTCCTCTTCCTCGACCTGCGCCTCTTTCTGGACCGAATCCGCGTCGCCGCGCCCGCCCCGCGCGACCTCGTCCCTGGGATTCTGCTCGGCGGCTTCGTCCTCGTCCTGCTCATCTTCGTGCACATCTTCACCAACGTGTGGGGCTACGTGAAACCCGTCAGCACGCCGTTTCGGAATCAGTTCTGGCTTCCGTATTTCGCGATGACGGGACTCATCACGCTGATCGTCTGGCGCGGGAGAAAAGTCGAGTCGAGCGCAACGAAGGGAGAGTCACTCCACTGGGTCTGGGCGGTTTTGTTGGGCGCGATCTTCGTCGGGACGGTGGTCCGCGCGTTGCCCGCGCCCCGCGTTCAGGTCGACGCGGCGAAGCGGACCTCCCTCGTGGTGATGACATTCAATACCCAGCAGTCCAATGACGATTTCGCGGAGAAATCCTTCGAGGCGCAACTCGCGCTCATCCGCAAAGTCTCACCTGATATTCTCGCGTTGCAGGAATCGGATTCGGCGCGCATCTCGCTCAACAACAACGATTACGTCCGTTACTTCGCGGAAAATCTCGGCTACTACTCGTATTACGGCCCCGCCACCGTCACAGGCACCTACGGGACGGCCATCCTGTCGAAGTATCCTCTGATGAACACGCACACGGCCTTCACGTTCAGCGACAAGGACGAGACGGGCATTGCCGAAGCCGAGATCGAAGTGAACGGGATTCGCATCAGCATTTACAACGTTCATCCCGATGGCTCGGATACGTCCATGCTGGTTTTTGCAAAATCACTTCTGGCGCGCTCGAAGGATAAACCCTACGTGATCGCGCTGGGTGATTTCAATTTGCGTGATTACGAAGAGGCTTATCAACTGATTGACAGCGTTTATGTCAACGCGTGGACGAGCGTCTATCCATCCGAGATCGGCGCGGGCGTGGACATGTCGGGCGATAACCGCATTGACCACATCTTCCTCTCCCCGAATCTCAGCGCGCGTAATCCGTTCTACATCCTGCCGCCCGCATCCACCACCGATCATCCCGTGCATTGGACGGAGGTGGAGTGGGAGTAGCGCGAGGGCTTGCGCGGCAGGGAGGTTGAGGGTAGGATTGGAGAAATCCGACCATTGGAAGGGTGTCTCTAAAAATATGGCTGTTCTATCATCGGACTCTGGAATTCGGGACAATTACACTCGCGGAAACGTGGGAGATTTTCTGCGCGAGAAAATTCGAGACGGATCGAAGCTATCCATCGTTTCAGCCTACTTCACGATTTATGCGTATGAAGCCCTGAAAAATAAACTGGACAATATTGAGAGTTTGCAATTCCTGTTTGGGGAACCACGTTTTGTAAAATCCCTTGACCCTGATAAGACCGATAAAAAAGCATATAACCTCGAAGATAAGAGCATGACTCTTGCCAATCGCCTTTCGCAGAGGCGTGCGGCCAAGGAATGTATGGATTGGATTTCTGACAAAGTTGAAATTCGTTCGATTAAAAAGTCCAACTTACTGCATGGCAAGATGTATCACATTGCCAATGGCGGCGTGGAAGATGCCATTATGGGGAGTTCCAACTTTACAGTCAGCGGACTTGGGGAAGCAAAAAACACAAGTAACATCGAACTCAACTTAATCGTAGATAGCAATCGTGATCGTAAGGATTTGAAAGATTGGTTTAATGCGCTCTGGGAGAATGATGAACTGGTTGAAG
>JAYRVQ010000207.1:0-8706 GCA_041918465.1 Anaerolineales bacterium | reverse complement strand
TATCGAGCCATCCGTCATAAGTGACCAGGATGGCCAGCAAAGCGCCAATGGCCAGTTCCTCGAAGCGGTTGAAGGAATTATAGTAAAAGAAAAAATAGATGGACGCCTTGCCAACCTGCTCAAAAAAGATAACACCAATGATCCGACTAAGAAATGATACAACGATCACTCCGAGAACAACTTTGGCGAGCGTATCCTTACGCAGGCGATACACAACGAAAGGCCAGATGAGATAGAACTGCTCCTCCACCGCCAGCGACCAGGTGACCCACAGGTATTCCGTCATGGGGTAATCCAGGAAGATGGCGATCCAGTTCTGTTGGAACAACAAAAAGACCGGCAGTGTCTGGAATTTCTGGCTTTCGAATTCACTCCCCAGATCAGGCGCAAAAGCATAGACGAGGATCAAAACGATGAGATAGGCGGGTACGATGCGCAAGACTCGCCGCATGTAGAAATTCTTGAAATAGTGCTCTTCTCCCTTTGTCCGCAGGAGAATGGAAGTGATCAGGAAGCCCGACAGCGTGAAGAAGACATCCACCCCCACCCAGCCAAAGCCGGTCATTTGGGATAGAAAAAGGAGGAAAGCGTTTTTTGTGAAATACCCGGCGCGTTTCAATACGTGAAAGAAAATCACCAACAGCACAGCGATCCCGCGCACGCTGTCCAATTCCTTCAAACGATCATTCATGAAATGGATGGTCTCCTGTCTTCATAATCGGCTTGCGGCGGCAAATTATAACTGCTTCGCAGGATTACACATTCCCCTCGTCTGCTCTACCCCTCCCGCATCCACCGCTTCACCGCCTCGTGTGGATATTCGTGATTCGCCAGCGCGTCCAGCAATTTCTCCGGGTCGGATTCACAGATCAGCGAGGTACGATGCTCGCGGAAGATAAATCCCTCGGCCACGGCATGGTCAATGGCGGCCAGTAGCGGCGCGTAATAATTGCGGAGGTTCAACAGGCCGATCGGTTTTTCGTGCGCGCCCGTCTGCGCCCAGGTGACGGCCTCGAACAACTCGTCGAACGTGCCATAGCCGCCGGGCAGTGCAACGAATCCATCTGAGAGCGCGTGCATGCGCGCTTTGCGGGCATGCATGGTGGGAGTCACTTCCATGCTGGTGATTCCCGCGTGCGCCAGCGGAGCAGTGTTCATCGAGGGGATGATCACGCCGATCACTTCACCGCCTGCCTGTAACGCGCCGTCAGCCACCGCGCCCATCAGGCCGGTCCGCCCGCCGCCGTAGATTAAACGGATACCGCGCCGGGCGAGGGTGACGCCCATTAAACGCGCGCCAGCCAGATAGTCCGCATGAACCGAGTCGGATGATCCACAAAAAATGCAAAGCGAGTCCATCTTGCCTCCACAGAAGTCCCACAAATGTACCACAATCCCGCATGTTAGAGTTGCATTAGTCGAAGCGTCTCATGCTTGACTCGTTAATTTGAAGGATTACAATCAAGGCGATGGAATACAAGGATTACTACAAAATTCTCGGCGTGGAGCGCAAGGCCAGCGCGGATGAGATCCGCAAGGCCTACCGTAAACTGGCGCTAAAATATCATCCCGACCGCAACCCCGGGGATAAGACCGCGGAGGAGCGTTTCAAGGACCTCAACGAAGCCTACCAGGTTTTAAGCGACGAACAGAAACGGGCGCGCTATGACCAATTGGGAAGCGCGTATTCGAACTGGCAGGGACGCGGCGCGCCGGGCAATTTCGACTGGGGGCAGTGGACGGGCCGCGGCACTACCGTCAACATGGATGACCTGAACGACCTGTTTGGCGGCGCGGGCGGGATCGACTCATTCTCCGACTTCTTCCGCTCGATCTTTGGCGGGATGGGTGGTGCTTCTTCCTCGACCTCGGGCCGGGCGCGGCCTGCGACAGGCTATCAGCAATCTGTGACGATTTCCCTCGATGAGGCCTTCCACGGGACGACGCGCCAACTCCAGACGGAGTCGCGTCGCATGGAAGTGAAGATTCCCCCCGGCGTGAAGACCGGCTCGAAGGTGCGCGTGGCGAATGCCGGGCCGCAAGGCACCGATCTGTATCTCATCATCGAAGTCACCCCCGACCCGCGTTTCGAGCGCGATGGCAACGACTTGAAAACCATTGCCACTGTGGACGCGTTCACCGCCATCCTCGGCGGCGAAGCCGAAGTGGAGACGATGACAGGCAAAGTCAAGTTGAGCATCCCCGCGGGCACACAACCCGAACAGGTTTTCCGCCTCGCGGGACGCGGCATGCCGCACGTGAAGAACCGCAACGAAAAGGGCGACCTGTACGTGCGGCTAAAAGTGCAGATCCCGCGTTACCTGTCATCGAAGCAACGCGAATTGCTCGAAGAAGCCTCAAAGATAAAATTCTAACTGGAGAAAAATGAAACGGACTTTAGTCATTTTATCGGTTCTGGTATTGGTTGCATTGGCCTGTTCGATGAGCACGTTGCCTGCCGCGTCGGTGACGCCTGTTGCCGTTCTGGCGGAACCAGCCCAGGTGTCCGGGCCCGATGCGGTGGAAGTTGCACAAAGCCAGGAAACACTGGTGGCTCTCTTCCAGCGCGTCAATCCCGGAGTGGTCGCCATCAAGACAGTGGGGACAGAAGCGGGTTCGCTTGGTTCAGGCTTCGTCTACGACACACAGGGACACATCATCACTAATTATCACGTGGTGGAAGGTTCCAGACAGTTGGAGGTGGACTTTACCAGCGGATTCAAAACCTACGGGACGGTCATCGGCACCGATCTGGACTCAGACCTGGCCATCGTTAAAGTGGATGCCCCTGCCTCTGAATTGCACCCGCTTCCCCTCGGCGATTCGGACGCGTTGCAGGTGGGGCAGACGGTGATCGCCATCGGCAATCCCTTTGGGTTGGCTAGCACGATGACGACGGGCATCATTTCCGCTTTGGGGCGCACACTGGATTCGATGCGCGAAACCACAGGCGGTGGATTCTTCACCGCGGGTGATATCATCCAAACCGACGCGGCCATCAACCCGGGTAATTCGGGAGGTCCGCTCTTCAATTTGAGCGGCGAGGTGATCGGAATCAACCGCGCCATCCGCACGGTCAACTCAACCAACACAGGCGAACCACTCAACTCGGGCATCGGGTTTGCGATTTCTTCCAATATCGTCAAGCGCGTTGTGCCGGTGCTGATAGAAAAGGGACATTACGATTATCCCTACCTTGGCATTTCCGCAATAGACGAACTCAGCCTGCCAACCATCGAAGCGCTGGGACTGAAAAGTCAAACCGGCGCGTACGTGACGGGCGTATTCAAAGGCGGCCCGGCAGATAAAGCCGGCATCCAGGCCGGTGACAAGTCCACTAGCATCGAGGGGTTGCTGGCAGGTGGAGACCTGATCATCGCAATCGACAGCCGCCCGATTAAGACCTTCGATAATCTTCTGCGTTATCTCATCAACAACAAGTCGCCGGGCGACAAAGTAACGCTCACCGTCCTGCGCGGCGAAGAGGAAGTGGAGATTACGATTACGCTGGCGAAGAGGCCTTAGCAAGCCAAAGATAAAGAGAGAAAAAAATCGGGTGAGGTGATGAACCTCGCCCGATTTCGTTATCCGAAGCGTTCCTCTTTCCACACGTCCGCGCGGTTGTGATAACCGGCCTGCTCCCAAAAGCCTTCGCGGTCGCGCGGCATGAACTCCAGCGATCGCAGCCATTTGGCGCCCTTCCAGAAATAAGGCGTGTCCAATTCGCGGCCGGGGACGAATCCCACCACACCGCGCAGGGGATAGCCATGATCTGCGGTGATCGGCTCGCCGTTCAGGTGAGTGGCGAGCAGAAAGTTTTCCGCCAGCACAACCTCGAGCGGCAGGTTGACGGTGAATCCGTACTCGGCGTGTTGCATCACGTGAGTCGCGGTCGGTTTGATTTTGACGAGTCCGTTGTCTACGAGAGCCTTCACGGAGACTCCCTCCCAAACCGTGTCGAATTTACTCCAGCGCGTCACGCAGTGGATGTCCATTTGGATTTTGGCGCGGGGCAACTGGTTGAACTCGTCCCATACCCAGACTTTCTCCTCTTCCACTTCGCCCCAGACGCGAAAATTCCATGTTGCCGCGTTGAACGCAGGGACAGGTCCATAATGCAGAACAGGAAACTTCAAGGTCAGCGCCTGTCCGGGTGGGAGACGTCCTTCACCGCGGATGCGCTCCTCTTCTTTTCTGCGGTCTTGATCCAGGGGGAACATATAAACCTCGCTTTCCAATAAAGGCAATGATACCAAGATGACAGCCCGAACCCCTGATTTGTTACCAGTGGAGTGAGAAGGAATCCGAAAGTCTACTTTCGGAAATGATCATCCAGAAGTAGAGCTTCCGGATTCCAAATTGATGATTTTTCGCGTCTGCTCGATATCCGCGTGGATTTGAGTCAGCAACGCTTCCACAGAATCAAATTTCAATTCATCGCGCAGGCGAGCGACGAATTCGAGGGTCAACGTCTCGCCGTAGAGGTCGCGGTCGAAATCCAAAATGTGAGCCTCCACGTTGACGGTGCGCTTGTCAGGTGTGAAGGTGGGGTTAAAGCCAATATTGGTCGCGGCCGCGTAAAGGTCCGCGCTGAGGCGGACGCGGCAAGCGTAGATCCCGTTGGCAGGCAGGAGTTTGGATTCTGGGTAATGGATGTTGGCGGTCGGGATATTGATCCTGCGCCCGCGCCCATCGCCGTGGATAACCGGACCCGACAGCGCGTATGGACGCCCAAGCAGGTTCGCGGCCACGTCCACGCTTCCCACCGAGACTAGTTTGCGGATCTCGGTCGAGGAGATGACGCCACTCTCGTCACCCACCGCTTCGATGATCTGAACCGAGTAGCCAAGTTCGCGTCCCAATTCGGTCAGGCGTTCCGCGTTGCCCTCGCGGTTTTTTCCAAGCGCGAAATCGTAGCCGATCAGCAGGTGACTCAGCCCGAGGCGTTCTTTCAAAACAGCCATAAAGTCCCGCGCGTTCGTTTCCGAGACGCCGCGATCGAATGGGTGCGTGATAACCGCGTCCAGGCCCAGTGAGCCGACAAGTTCGGCGCGCTCGTCGGGTGTGGTCAGCAGTTTCAGGTCGCGGCCAGCCAGCACGACCGCGGGATGTGGGTCGAATGTAAGCAGAACGGCAGGCGCGCTATTTTGATGTGCGCCTGCCGCGAGTTGACGAAGGATGGCCTGATGACCGCGATGGACGCCATCAAAGACGCCAATCGTCAGCCAGGCGTTTTGAAGCGAAACGTCGGCGAGGGAACGATAATGTTGCACGGATTTACACAGGGGCAGAGCGAACCTGCCCCAAATCAATTTCGTTGTGCCCCTACTCGGCGTCGCCCTTGGCTTCGCTGGTGAAGAAGACCTTCTTGGGTTGCCACTCGGCAGAGCCATCTTCGCCTGTGGCGGGGATCATCAGGGCGATCAATTCACCCGCCGCGCTGACACCGCGCACCAGTTCCGGTTGGGCCGCACCAGAAGAAACGTACTTCACGCGGTGACCGTGGCGGACTTCCTCGACCTCGTCGGGATTCAGTTCCACCGCAGGCCAGTCTGCGAGCGCTTCCGCGGCAGGAATCAGGTATTGATACCAGTTGCCCGCCTGGAAGGCCTCCTGCAATTTTCGCAGGGGAGTGGCATCGCGCAAACTGAAACGTCCGCTCTTGGTGCGGCGCAAGCCAACGAGATACGCGCCGGTGCCGAGGGCATTGCCCATATCGTTGGCAAGCGAGCGAACATAGGTGCCGCTGGAGCAGTGCACATCCACCACTACTTCAGGCGGCGCCCATTCAAGCACTTCCAGATGATGCACCTGGATCTTGCGCGGGGCCAGTTCCACTTCTTCGCCCTGACGCGCCATATCGTAGGCGCGGCGTCCACCCACCTTGATGGCGGAATAGGGCGGAGGAACCTGTTCGATCTCACCCTCAAACTGCTTGAGGATCTTTTCGAACTGCTCCTCGGTGACGTTGACCGGCTGATCCGAGCGGACGAACTTTCCGTCCGCATCGAACGTATCGGTGCTGGAACCCAGGCGAATGATGGCCTGGTAACGCTTGTCTGAAGCGGATACGTATTCGCTCAGGCGCACAGCCGGGCCAATGAGAATGACCAGCACGCCCGAAGCGCGCGGGTCCAGTGTGCCGGTATGACCGGCGCGTCGGATGCCCGTCCCGCGGCGAATGGCTTCAACAACATCGTGCGAAGTCATACCAACAGGCTTGTCCACAACAAGGACACCCGAAATGGCGTTTTTTACATCCTGACTGTTCATACCGATTTCCTCCTGAAATCTTGACGGCATTTGCCGTATTCAAATTATACCAAAACTATCTGATTTACAAAACCTTGCTAAAGACCCAACATTTCCCGCGTCGTCTTCAGGACCAGGGGTTGGATCTCGCTCAATTGACCGGGGATATCCGCCCCGGCCGCGGCGGCATGGCCGCCGCCATTGAAATGCTTTGCTACTTTCGATACATCAAATCCGTCCTCAAGAGCGCGCCATGATATTTTAACGTGATTATCGGTCTGCTCCACAAAGATCATGCCGACCTTGCTCCCGTCAATGGCAGAGATGATGTTGATGAGATCGGCATCATCGTTGCCACCATAACCAGCAGCCTTTCGGTCAGCCACTGTCAATGTGCCCCAGACCAATCCGTTTTCGCGTGCGAGGCTGGAGAGACCCGCGCCCCAATAACGCGCGGCTGGATACGAGCGGCTGACCAGGGCGCGCATGTACAGGTCAGGCAGGTTCGCGCCGCGTTCCATCAGCAGGGCAGACTGGCGAAGTGATTCGGGGGTGGTGTTCGCGGTGCGGAATCCGAGCGTGTCGGTGACGATTCCCGTCAGCAACGCGGCCGCGACAGGTTGCGAAATTTCCAGTCCCCACAGAGGCAGGCAATCGGTCAGGATGGCGGCGGTGGCCACTTCCTCGCCGACGATCAGGTTGAGAGTCCCAAATTTTTCGTTGGTGATGTGATGATCGATATTGATATCGGGTTTACGAATGGACTCAAACGGCCTGCCGAGACGTTTGAAGTCTGCGCAGTCCACCGAGATGAACGTGTCCCACTCCCCTTGCGGTTCTTTCTGGACCTGGTCACTGCCCGCCAAATGACGGAACGAGGCCGGGACGCCATCCTGCAATATCATCTGGACGGTTTTCCCGGCACTCTGCAAGGCAAGTCCGACGGCAAGCAATGAACCGATGGCGTCGCCATCCGGGCGAACATGGGATGCAATGAGGATGCTATGCGCCTGATTGATCCGCTCCCCTATCTGTGAAATGATCGCACTTTCCATTGTGTTGTATTAGCACACGTTATGCAAACGTTTTTGCTATCTCTCCTTTTTCATGTCTATTGTAATTCCATTTTGTATGCAACGTGTTAACATTGCATTGCCTATTGGTGCTGATTCAGACCTGCTTTTTCTCTCTCAACTCCGCAAGTTTTTTTTCGATGTGGTCGGCGTTTTCGGGAGTGGGGTCCCAGTGAAAACGCAGGCGGGGAAAAACGCGCAGATCCACGCGGCCAGCCAAAGTCCGGCGGATGAACCCGCTGGCACTCTCAAGACCGGACAAAACCTCTTTACTGCGGTCACGTCCCTCGACCGCAGAAACGAACACATCCGCGTACGCCAGTTCCCTATCTACTTTTACGTCTGTCACGTAAATAAGTTCCAGGCGCGGGTCACTAATCTCGCGGACAAGCATTTCCGAGAATTCCTGGCGGATGCGATCCGCAATACGTTGAAGACGAACACCTGACGGCATGGTTCACTGGGCGCGATGAGCGTGCCCTACTCCGACTTCTCCAACACGTAGCATTCCAAAACGTCACCCGGCTCAATATCGTGGAAATTCTTCAAGCCAATGCCACATTCGAACCCGGTGCGGACTTCACGCACATCTTCCTTCTCATGCTTTAGCGAGGATAGTTCCCCTTCGAAAACAATGTCACTGCCGCGCTTCATGCGGATTTTACCATTGCGGCGTATTTCACCTTCGAGTACGCGACATCCGGCGATCTTGCCAACCTTGGAAATCGGGAAAACCTTGAGCACCTGCGCCTTGCCAAGCATCTTCTCCACGAATTCAGGCGCCAGCATACCTTTGAGCGCCATCTCTATATCCTCGGTGAGACGGTAGATGATGTCATACAGGCGAATGTCCACGCCTTCGGCATCAGCGAGTCGACGGGCGGCTACTTCGGCCTGCACGTTAAACCCGAGGATGATGGCCTTCGAGGCAGATGCCAGCATCACATCATTCTCGCCAATATTACCCGTTTCAGAATACAGCACTGTGATGGTGATCACGCCCTGGCCAAGTTTGTCCAACTCGCCCAGGATCGGTTCGAGTGAGCCTTGCACATCCGCTTTGAGAACAAGGTTGAGGGATTGGGCTTCGCCTTTTTCATAAGCGGTGAACAAATCCTCCAACGATACTTTCTTGCGCTCCTGGGATTTTGTCTTGATCACTTGGGCGCGCTCAGTAACGATCTCGCGCGCTTCGCGGTCGGTTTCGGCCACCTCGAACAGGTCGCCCGCTGAGGGCATGTCCGAGAGTCCCATTACCAGCACCGGCGTGGACGGCCCCGCCTTCTTGAGTGGCTTGCCGCGGAAATCGGTCATCGCCTTGAGACGGCCAAACGCGGTCCCCGCTATCACGATGTCACCGGGCTCAAGCGTCCCGTTCTGG
>JAYRVQ010000206.1:0-2615 GCA_041918465.1 Anaerolineales bacterium | reverse complement strand
GTGGAATAAACGGGACCGGAGGGCGCGTTCCCGCCAAATTGGCAGGTTCCTCCGCTCCGGGCGAGCAGGGATGAGTCGATAATGACGCCTGTGCAGTCACCCGCGGGTCCTTCATCAAAATGATACAGTGCGGCAGTGTACGCGTCCGCTTTGAAGGGCGCGGTGGGACGTGTGAACGCGCGCAGGTAGCGGATATTACGCGAGATACGGACATCATCGAGAAAGCCGTTGAACGATGGAAACTCAGAACCAGCATCGTGTTTCTCCGCCCCGAAGACGAGGAAGGGATCTGAATTGGGATACGAAGTAACTCGTCGGTCGCGGTAACTGATGTTGCCTGTTGGGCCGATGCCTGAACCATCGAGCACGCCGTCCACATAGATTTTCATCTGTCCATTGGCGTAGTTGCGTGTGATCGCGACGTGATGCCACACATCATCTGCAATGTTTGTCGCGCCGCAGACGGTTTGTTCGCGCGTCCGGCTCGCCGCGCCGAAGGCGACCTTTCCATTGGCAAGGGAAATTCCGAAATCACCAAAATCGCCCGCGCCGAAAACGTCTCGGTCAACGATGATGTTGCCGTTGATCCAGTTGACGCCGCCCGCGACGCAATCCGCGCTGGAGTTGTCGGCAAGGGAGGCTTTGAGCCAAAACTCAATGGTGAAATGCAGGGCTACATCCACAGGGGCGGCGGGCGAATCGATCCTGACTTTGACGCGGTCGATATCGTCCACCCCTTGGCCGTAGAAACGGAGTGAATATCCCATCGTTTGCGCCTGCGCTGGTTGCATCCTTCCCTGCGACAGCGCCAGGAAAAGGATCAGGCTGATTGCAAAAAACATAATGATGGAAATTCGCTTCATTGGCTATCTCTCCTCTGTGGATGTGACGATGATACCGTATCCGTTTTATTTGGCAAGATGAAATAAGTCAGGGTCGGGCATAATGAAAAACCCCGCGCGGGCGCGGGGTGGATTCGTGGAATGGTCGGTTTACGGAGCAGGGGGCGGCCCGGCGTAAATTTGAATGGCGTCCACGGTGGTGATTCCGATGGAGGTCTGTTTAAGCGTGACGTAATGAATGCCATCCGGGAAGGTGGGACTGGTCCACGTTATCTGTGTAGCGGGCGTTCCGTATTGAACCAGGGTGGTGACAAGGACGCCGTCCACGTAAACGCCAAGGTAGCCATGGTTTGCGTTGGTCGCGTAGACCACTGAGAAGCCGCGTCCGCTAAAGGAAAAGTTTACGGTGTTGCCGATTTTGTTCGAGTAGCGCAGGGCGCCTTGGTACGCGGTCGCGTTGTTGAATTTGATCCATAGGGGACTGAATGCCATTGCGCCGTGGGCGTCATCGTAGATGCCCTCGGTGAGTGGCGTTGTTGACTGGGTGGCCGTTGCGACGGGTGTATTGGTGGCCGTGCGGATGAAGAACGGTGTGCGCGTGGAGGTGGGGGTACGCGTCACGGTCGGCGTGCGCGTGGATGTAGGCGTACGCGTCGGGGTGCGAGTCATTGTCGCAGTGGCGGTGCGGGCTGAGGTCGAAGTGGGAAGCGATGTCAGGGTGAACGTCGCTTTGTAGGTGTTCATGTTCACCTGCACGGTCCCGTTTTGGAATTGTCTGCTCCACACGCCGCTGGATATTTGCTGGCGCGGGCCCAGGGGATTCCCCAGCGCGATCTGGTAGTCGGCGATCTCGTAGTAGTTAGCGTAATTTGCCTGGTCGGTGAAGAAGAAGTAGGCGTCTTCGTTTGCCATGAGCAGGTACAGGCCGAAAGCATATTTGTGGTAGGTGCCTACCGCGTTGCCCTGCACCACATACAACAGGGATTTGCCCCACGCGTCCGCAACCTCGTTACTGCTCTCAACGTCTGAGATACTGCGCGGGTTGCCGTCCCAATCGAGGAAGGCGCCTTCGATCATCGCGCCATCGAGATAGGGTTTGAACGCGCTGAATATTTCTGTGCCGGAGGCGAGGGTGGTCATATTGCCCCAGATCTGGATTGACGGGTACGCATTGCGGACGGCTGCGAGGAACGAGAGCATGCCCTGTTGATAAGCGGCTCTGTCGGTAAATTCCTTGGGCGGCGAGCCCCCGTTCAGGTTTTGGACATCCTTCCAGGATTCGTTGACGTTATCGAAAAATAATCCCAATGCCCCGCTGGGCAGATGGTTGGGGTCGGTGGACTGGAATTCCCGTTGCAGTTTGTTGACATAATACTGCTGGTATTGAGCGTTGGAAAAATTCATACGGTATTGCGAAGCGCCGCTCACGCCTCCGCCTGTGACCTCGTAGCGGCTTCCATCTGTCTTGTGCAGGAACCAATCCTCCGTCACCGTCAGCCCGTCCACTTTGGTTTTGTTGATGATGGCATCGTGGATGCGGCACATCTCGCCGGTGTCCATGGTGATGGTGTTGGAATAGACAGGCAGGGACTTCTGCGCGGTGGTGCAGGGAATCCTTTGCGCAATGAGAGAGGCTAGTTTGCTGGGACCGCTATTCTTGGCGGCATCGAGATACATCAGGGATAATCCATTCCAGCCAGCCTGTTTGTACGTATTGAGATTCTCGAGCATGCGCACGCGCGCATAGATGAGCGTCTCGAAGCGCGAGACTAC
>JAYRVQ010000205.1:0-7428 GCA_041918465.1 Anaerolineales bacterium | reverse complement strand
TATTCCGCCTTGCCCAGAAAGCCCGACACTTTCGTGATCGCCGCCGTCAACGTCGTCTTCCCGTGGTCGATGTGTCCCATCGTCCCCACGTTCAGGTGCGGTTTCGTCCGCTCAAATTTCTGCTTCGCCATGATGAATCTCCTTTTGCAAAAGAAAAACAGACAGTGATTATTTTATGATTTCTTTCGCCACGGCCTCAGAGACCGGGGCATAGTGATCGAATTCCATCGAGAATACACCGCGTCCCTGCGTACCGGAACGAAGGACGGTCGCGTACCCAAACATTTCGCCCAGCGGGACCATGGACTTGACAGCCTGGGCATTGCCAGGACGGATCTCCATGCCCTGGATCATGCCGCGGCGGCTGTTCAACTGACCGATCACATCGCCGAGGTATTCCTCGGGAATGACCACTTCCACTTTCATGATCGGTTCCAATAATACAGGGCCACCCTTCTGAATGCCTTCCTTGAAAGCCATGGAAGCAGCCATCTTGAAGGCCATTTCGTTCGAGTCCACTTCGTGGAAAGAGCCATCAATCAGTTGAATTTTCAAATCCACCACAGGATAGCCGGCAATGACGCCGCTTTCCGATGTTTCCTTCACGCCTTTTTCAACCGCGGGAATGTATTCTTTGGGAATCGCGCCACCGACAATTTTATTTTCAAAGACGATGCCACTGCCGCGCTCGCCTGGTTCCATCGTGAAGACGACGTGACCGTACTGGCCTCGACCTCCGGACTGTTTCGCGTATTTCATCTCAGCCTTGGCTACCTTCCGCGTGATCGATTCACGATAGGCCACGCGCGGGTTACCAATATTGGCCTGGACGCGGAACTCGCGTAACATTCTGTCCACCAAAACATCGAGGTGCAACTCGCCCATCCCGGCGATGATCGTCTGCCCGGTGGTCTCGTCACTGCGGACGCGGAAGGTTGGATCCTCTTCCGAAAGTTTCTTGAGAGCCTCACCCATCTTTTCCTGATCGGAACTGGACTTCGGTTCGATCGCGACCGAAATAACTGGTTCGGGGAAGGAGATGGTTTCGAGCACGACGCGCTTATTTTCGCAAAGCGTCTCACCTGTGAAGGTTTCCTTGAAACCGAGAGCCGCGGCGATGTCGCCCGCGCGGACCTCAGTGATGTCCTCGCGACGGTCCGCGTACATGCGGATCAACCGTCCGATACGTTCGCGCTTGCCCTTCGTCGAATTTGTCACCATCGAACCCTGGCTCAAGGTCCCGGAGTAGACGCGGAAGTAAGCCAATCGTCCCACATAAGGATCGGTCACGATCTTGAAAACCAGCGCGCTCAAAGGTGCATTATCTTCCGCTGGTAATTCGACAACTTCTTCCGGATTATCGGGGTCGGTGCCGCGCACAGGCGGAATGTCCGCGGGCGAGGGCAGGTAATCAATCACGGCGTCCAGCAAAACTTGAATGCCTTTGTTGCGCATGGCCGAACCACAGAAAGCGGGCGTTGCGCGATTCGTTAATACTGCCTTGCGCAAGGCGTCCTTCATTTCCGGTACGCTGATCACGCGGCCTTCAAGATACTTAACAGTAAGCGCATCGTCCAGCTCGGCGATCTTTTCAACCATGTGATGGCGGGCTTCTTCAGCCTGTGCCTTTAACTCTTCAGGAACATCGGCCACTCGAATTTCTCGGCCCATTTCATCTTCCCAGTACATGGCCTGCATATTCAGCAAATCAACCACCCCTTTGAACGTTGCCTCGAAACCGATCGGCAACTGCATGGGAATAGGGTCTGCCCCAAGACGATCTTTGATGGTCTGGATGGTACGCTCATAAGATGCGCCAACGCGGTCCATCTTGTTGACGAAGCAGATGCGTGGCACGCCGTAACGATCCGCCTGTCTCCACACTGTCTCTGACTGTGGCTCCACACCTTGCACCGCGTCAAAGAGAACGACACCACCATCCAGCACGCGCAAAGAGCGCTGTACTTCGGCAGTGAAGTCGATATGTCCAGGCGTATCAATCAGATTGATCTGATAACCATTCCACTCCGCGGAAACAGCCGCAGAGACGATGGTAATGCCACGCTCGCGTTCCTGTTCCATCCAGTCGGTGACGGTCGTGCCGTCATCCACCGAACCAATGCGGTGGGTCTTGCCGGTGTAAAACAGGATGCGTTCTGTTGTGGTTGTTTTACCAGCGTCAATGTGGGCAATGATGCCAATATTTCGATACCGTTCCAGCGGATACTCACGTGCCATGATACAAACTACCTACTTTTACTTTTTGCCAATACTGATAATTAAACACGATAATGGGAGAAGGCGCGGTTGGCCTCTGCCATTTTGTGAGTTTCATCGCGCTTGCGGATCGCGTTGCCAGTGTCATTGGCCGCATCGATCAATTCGCCTGCCAGTTTTTCAGGGAAGGATTTGCCAGAGCGCTCGCGCGCCGAATCGAGGATCCAGCGAAGGGCCAGCGTGACACGGCGGTCAGCCCCAACTTCCATCGGGACCTGATAAGTGGCGCCGCCCACGCGTCGCGGACGAACCTCCATGGCAGGACTCACGTTCTTCAGGGCAGCATCAAAAACTTCAATGGGATTCTTCTGTGTCTTTTCCTGGACCAGGTCAAGGGTCTCGTAGACAAGACGAGTCGCAAGGCTCTTCTTGCCTCGCGACATGATATGAAGAATCATCGTCTGCAAATTGACATTGTTGTAGCGCAGGTCGGGTGGGACAATGCGCTGTTCAGGGGATCCACGTCGCATGATTTCTTTTCCTTACTGATTATTTCGGACGCTTCGCGCCGTACTTGGAGCGGCCTTGCTTGCGATTAGCCACGCCAGTCGTATCCAACGAACCGCGCACAATGTGATAACGCACGCCCGGCAGATCTTTCACACGCCCGCCGCGTACCAGCACCACGGAGTGCTCCTGCAATTGATGACCCTCGCCCGGAATATATGCGGTGACTTCAATGCCATTGGTCAGGCGCACGCGCGCGATCTTACGCAGGGCCGAGTTCGGCTTCTTGGGCGTCATCGTGCGGACGACCGTACACACACCGCGTTTCTGCGGCGCGCCCGTGGCTTGTCTCACACGGCGCTGTTTGTATGAGTTAAGTGTATATTGCAAGGCAGGCGCCTTGCTCTTAACCTTTTTGGTCTTACGACCTTTACGAACCATTTGATTGATAGTAGGCACTTTGCCTCCGAGAAAAATTCTTGGTAACGTTTTTCCAGAAAACGAGGCCATCACAAAAGCCTGATGGCCTCACTATGTTAGGTGCCATGCGAAGACGGAATGAAGGCCGCCTCTAATTGGCAACGGCAGAGCATTTTATCATGCGCCCTAGCATGCGTCAAGAACTGGAGCCGGTTTTCTTTGGGGTCAGATTCTCACCAAGCCCAAGTAAACCAGTGTCCATGCGCGGCGGATGGGTCTTCTCTTCATCCTTTCCAAACTTGACCATGTCACCGCCATCGCCCACCGCCTCAACAGCCAGACCCAGGCTTTGCAACTCTTTGACGAGTACGCGGAACGAAGCGGGGATGCTCGGCTCTTCGATCGGCTCACCTTTAACGATGGCCTCATAGGTATTGACGCGTCCCTGCACATCATCAGACTTGACCGTCAGCATTTCCTGCAAGGTATAGGCCGCGCCGTATGCTTCCAGCGCCCACACTTCCATTTCACCAAAACGCTGACCACCGAACTGCGCCTTACCGCCAAGCGGTTGTTGTGTGACAAGACTGTACGGACCTGTCGAACGCGCGTGTACCTTATCCTCCACCAAATGGTGCAGTTTCAGGATTGTCATCACCCCAACGGTAACGGCCTGATCATATGGCAGGCCTGTCTTTCCATCCCGCAAGATCTGCTTACCGAGGATGGGCATGGGAACGCCATCCTCGCGCATGACTTCCTGAGCGGCTTCGGATACTTTTTCATCCGATACTTTCTTGGTATGACCAAGCGATTCCATCCATAGGCGCAGGCAGGCGCGAACCGTGTATTCGTCGCGATCAGGATGGCGGCGATGCACACGTTCTTCATCCACGCCAAAAATCTTGTCAGGATCATATCCGTGATCCCGTAGCCACTCGCGCGCGGAGGATTGCCGGGCATATTCCAACTCATTCAGACGGCGCGATTTATAACCGCGACTACCAAGCCAATCTTCCAGGTAAAGACTGCGGACTTCATCATCATCCTGGATGGAATCTACATCGTATTCCTGCGCCCTCAACCATTCCCAGGCCGCGGCCGCGGATTCTGTCCAAGCCTCATCCACAATCCAGGCGCGGGCAAGTTCGGCCTCGATCTCGGATTCTGACGCACCATCGAAGACAGGAGTCACCGCGCGATAGCCAAGTCGCTTCGCGGCCCAACCGAGATGGACTTCCAGCACCTGACCGATATTCATACGCCCAGGCACACCTAGTGGATTCAGGATAAGGTCAACAGGAGTGCCGTCCTCCAGGAAGGGCATGTCCTCCACAGGCACAACCTTGGAAACCACACCCTTGTTGCCGTGACGTCCAGCCATCTTGTCACCCGCGGTGATCTTGCGGCGCTGAGCCACCGAGACTCGCACCATCATATCCACGCCCGCGGAGAGATCGGAATTTTCTTCGCGGGTGAAGACTTTTACATCCACCACCTTGCCGCGCTCGCCATGCGGCATCCGCAGGGATGTATCTTTCACGTCGCGCGATTTCTCGCCAAAAATGGCGCGCAGGAGACGCTCTTCGGGTGTGAGTTCTTTTTCGCCTTTCGGCGTGATCTTGCCAACCAGGATGTCGTTCGGCCCGACTTCCGCGCCAATGCGGATGATGCCGTTTTCATCCAAGTCTTTGATCGCGTCTTCCCCGACGTTGGGGATGTCGCGCGTTATTTCCTCGGGACCCAGCTTCGTGTCTCGCGCCTCAACCTCGTACTTCTCGATGTGAACAGACGTAAAGCGGTCTTCCTGAACGAGGCGCTCGGAAATCAGGATGGCGTCTTCGAAATTGCCGCCCTCCCACGAGATGAAAGCCACGGTCACATTCTGACCGAGAGCCAGTTCGCCGCTTTCTGTGGAGGAAGAATCAGCGATGATGTCGCCGCGCTTGATAACCTGTCCCTTCACGACCGCGGGACGCTGGTCGATGCAAGTAGACTGGTTGGAACGCTGATATTTCCGCAGTTGATAAGTGCGGGTGCCTTTCTTTTCCTTGACGGTGATCGTGCTTCCGGTAACGGAAACAACCTCCCCGTCTTCAAGAGCGACGATGACCTGTCCCGAATCCAGCGCGGCGTGGTATTCCATCCCCGTGGAAACCATCGGGATCTCCGGGCGAACCAGCGGAACGGCTTGCGCCTGCATGTTGGATCCCATCAAGGCGCGGTTGGCGTCATCATGTTCGAGGAAGGGAATGAGCGCGGCGCTAATGCCTACAACCTGGTGCGGAGCCACATCCATATAATCCACAGATTCAGGATTCTGAAAAATAAAGCCCGAATGGTAGCGGCAGGAGATGCGTTCGCGCACAAATTCGTGTTCGTCGGTCAATGGCGCATTGGCCTGCGCAATGACATATTTATCTTCCGCGTCTGCGGACAGATAATCTACCTGTTCAGAAACGAAGGGGGTGACGGGAACTTCCTTTCCCAGCTTGGCAAGGGGTTTAAGCATTTTGGCTGTAATGCGCTCGCCATCCTTGGCGATAATATTATTCTTGGCATCCGCCACATCGCCGCGAATCGCGCGGCCTTCAAGATTGGCATCATCGCAGGCTAGAGCCTTGACAACTTTGCGATACGGCGTTTCGATGAAACCATATTCATTCACGCGGGCAAAGGAGGCAAGGCGGCCAATGAGACCGATGTTTGGACCTTCGGGAGTTTCGATCGGGCAGATGCGTCCGTAATGCGAGTGATGCACATCGCGCACATCAAAGCCCGCGCGTTCACGTCGCAGACCGCCCGGGCCGAGCGCGGAGAGCGTCCGTTTGTGACGAAGTTCCGCCAGCGGGTTGGTCTGGTCCATGAATTGGCTCAACTGGCTGGAGCCAAAAAATTCGCGCAGAGCCGCGACTACCGGGCGGATGTTGACCAGCGTGACGGGTGACAACTGTTCCTGATCGCGGATGGACATGCGTTCTTTGATGACACGCTCCATGCGGCGCAAGCCGATGCGGAGTTTGTTCTGGATCAACTCGCCAACTGTTTTGACGCGGCGATTGCCAAGATGATCAATATCGTCCGGGCGTTCGACTCCGTTGTTAATAAGGATCATCCGTCGGATGAGGCGGACAACATCGCGCTTCGTAACAGTACGATGCGGGATGGGAATCTGCAAATCCAACTTCTGGTTCAGTTTGTAGCGACCAACGCGCTCCAGGTCATAATGGCGCTGATCGAAGAGTTGCTCCTCGAGGAAAGCCTTGGCATTATCCAGCGTGGCAGGATCGCCAGGGCGCATCTTTTTAAAGAACTCGATCAACGCGGCTTCGGCAATGGTTTTGCCGCCGCTCAAGTCCCACTCAGGTTCCTGGCGAAAAGTGGAGGCCATGAACATGCGATCCGGGTTGTTGTCCACTTCCTGGAAGAGGGCAATGATCTCCTCGTCGCTTCCATTTTTCAGGGGCGACTCGGACGAGCCATCACTGACCGCTGATAGCGCTCGCAGGAATACTGTTATGGGCACGGTGCGCTTGCGGTTGAACTTCAATATAATGTAATCGGACTTGCGGGTTTCGAATTCCATCCACGCGCCGCGGTCAGGGATGAGTTTGGCCATCGCTAATGGGCGACCAGTTGCCCGGTCCGTGGGCGCTTCGAAGTAGACGCCCGGGGAGCGGATCAATTGCGAGACGACGACGCGCTCTGTCCCGTTGATGATGAAGGTCCCCTTGTCGGTCATCTCGGGGAAGTCGCCGAGAAAGATATCCTGCTTGATCGGTTCGGGAACATCAGGGCCTGCCAGCAAAACCGAAACGTACAATGGGCTGGCATACGTCAGGTCGCGCTCAACGCACTCCTCGATGGAATGCTTGGGATCCCCAAACCAATATTTCAGCCCCCACTGTTTCGATTCGGGACCGCGGCTGGGGAAGAAAAGTTTCATCCCCTTGTTATAGGATTCAATGGGTGAAATTTCGTGGAAGAGATCCCCCAATCCCTCTTTCTTGAGTCGTTCGAATGAATCAAGCTGTACTTCAATTAGATTGGGAAGACCGAGGTTGACCGGGATTCGCGCATAATTTTTCTGGGGCACAGAGGATGCCATTCGTCTCTCCTGACCTTGAGTTGACCGCTTAAAAAGATTCAACCTGCCCTGAGGCTTTTTTCAGGACAGCGACAGAACATTATATAGGAATGGATTGGATTGGTCAAGCGATTTGCCGCCCTATTTTTCATTTTCCTTCGCTACTTTTTCATCATCGACAATCTAAATGTGCAGGG
>JAYRVQ010000204.1:0-8105 GCA_041918465.1 Anaerolineales bacterium | reverse complement strand
TACCACATCATGCGGTAGGGACGGATGCTATCGTCACCCGTCAGTTTGGCGTACAGGCCGAAGGCGTAATCGTAGGCCAGCGCGGCGTTGGAGTAATCGGGTTGAGCCAGGGATGCATAACTCGTCCCTTTGTTGAACCAGGCAAAATACTGGTCAATGCCAGTCAGCGTACGGCTTTCGTTTTCCGCCATATCAAGCGCGTGTTGGGTGGCCCAACCGTCATCAGACCAATCTCCGAGCAGAGTCAACACCTGGGCTTCGCGTTCGTACGGATACACCACCACAAAGACATAATTGAACGCCCGCCAGCCCACGATGAATTCCTCGTATGAGATTCGACGATTATGCCCAGGAGGCGCGCCTTGCGGCTGGTAGGTATCCTGATAGATGATTTCCTGCTTCTCATCGTCATAACCCGTCACGAACGCGTAATGTCCCATCCAACCCATCTTCCCGTTCATGTCAAGTTCGTAGATGCCCTTTTCCACCACCACAGGAAATCCCGCCGAAACCATGTGACGGAGAACGTCAATGTCGCCTCCATAGCGTATAACAGATGAAATGGATGGCACTTTCTCGGCAATGTAGTTCTGCAACTCGTACGGCATCACGTTCTTGTCTTTGTCGACAGGTTTTCCCTCGCTGGTGGTATTGCCTGGCATCACGGCGCGGCCAATAACGTCCCGATTGCCATCCCAGCCCCAGAAGGTGAGCGCCATCGAGAAATTGGCGGGACCGCAGTAATTGTTCCGTCCATGCTGATGCTCGTACTTGACTCCCTCTAACTGGACAAGTTCAGGCAACGGCGTGGATGTGATCGTCGGCGTCGCGGTCGGACCTGGGCGCGGGGTCGCCGTTTTCGTGGGCGGACGCGGCGTCTGATAGGCCTGCATCGTCTGCGCGACGATGGTCTCAAGCATGGCCTGTTCGGTCGGTTGGAAGATGGCCTCGCTGGGCGGGTTGAAGAAGTAGGTGATTCTCGTCCGCAGGGAATCGATCCGCCACGCCAACCTGTCATGAACGGGCGGGATGAAGTAAACGCCTACAGCCAAAATCAAAGCCAGTAAAACGGCGAGCAGGATTCGGGTCCGTTTGGAAGCGGCGCGAAGTCGGTTTAAAAGTTGCATGGGCGTCATTATAAATCAAAACGGACGGCCACCTTTCGATGACCGTCCGTCTCTCATTGCGAGTTAAGCATCCTTCACTTCGCCGTCAATCACATCGCCCTGCCCCGAAGGCGGCGGCGTGGACGGGCCCGCGCCTGGAGGCGGGGTTTGCTGTCCCTGTGCCCCTTGGGCGTAGAGTTGCTGGCTCAGCGCGTGGAAAGCCTGTTGCACAGCCTCGCTCGCCTTGCGGATGCGATCCACATCCTCGGTCTGCGCGGCGGATTTGAGTTCGTTGATCTTGGACTCGATATCGCCGCGTTCGTTGGCGGGAACTTTATCGCCGAGGTCGCGCAAGGCCTTCTCGGTTTGATAAACGAGATTGTCGGCAGTGTTTTTCGCCTCGATAACCTCGCGGCGTTTCTTGTCCGCGGCTTCGTTCTGACGCGCCTCGTTCACCATGCGATCAATGTCGCCCTTGTTCAGGTTGGTGGACGCGGTGACCGTCACCTTCTGCTCTTTTCCGCTGGCCTTATCCCGCGCGGTAACGTTGAGGATGCCATTGGCATCAATATCGAAGGTCACTTCCACTTGCGGGATGCCGCGCGGCGCGGGCGGAATGCCGTCGAGTCGGAAGCGTCCGAGCGACATGTTGTCGTTTGCCATCGGGCGCTCGCCCTGCAAAATGTGGATGTCCACCGCGGTCTGGTTATCCGCCGCGGTCGAATAGGTTTCAGTCTTCTTGACGGGGATGGTGGTGTTGCGCTCGATCATCACCGTCATCACACTGCCGAGGGTTTCCACACCGAGCGAGAGTGGAGTCACGTCGAGGAGCAGAATGTCCTTCACCTCGCCGCCGAGTACGCCACCCTGGATGGCGGCGCCAACCGCGACCACTTCATCGGGATTGACACCCTTGTTCGGCTCCTTGCCTGTCAAACTGCGGACAAGTTCCTGCACCATCGGCATGCGACTCGAACCACCTACCAGCACCACTTCATTTAGTTTGCTGGCCGAAAGACCCGAGTCTTTCAGCGCGGCCTCAAACGGTTTGCGGCAACGCTGAAGCAGGTCTTCGGTCATCTGCTCGAATTTTGCGCGAGAGAGTTTCAATTGCAAATGTTTCGGGCCGCTCGCGTCGGCGGTGATATACGGCAAGTTGATCTCGGTCTCCATCACGGATGACAATTCGATCTTGGCTTTCTCCGCGGCTTCGCGCAAACGCTGGAGCGCGGGGCGATCCGCGCGCAGGTCAATGCCCTGGTCTTTCTTAAATTCATCCGCCGCCCAGTTGACGATTCGCTGATCCCAGTCATCGCCACCGAGATGCGTGTCGCCGTTGGTGGCCTTCACTTCGATGACGCCCTCACCCACTTCCAGCACAGACACGTCAAACGTGCCGCCGCCGAGGTCGAATACGAGAATCGTTTCATCTTTCTTTTTATCAAGTCCATACGCCAGCGCGGAGGCGGTCGGCTCATTGATGATGCGCATCACTTCGAGTCCCGCGATGCGGCCCGCGTCCTTAGTGGCCTGTCGCTGGCTGTCGTTGAAATACGCGGGGACGGTGATGACCGCCTGCGTGACGGGTTGTCCGAGATACGCTTCCGCATCCGACTTCAGCTTGCCCAGCACCATCGCGGAAATTTCCTGCGGACTGTACTCGCGATTCGTGATGGGGACTTTGACTTTCACATCGTCCGCGTTGCCGCGGATCACTTCAAACGAGACCATGGCGCGTTCGCTGGCAACTTCATCGTAGTGACGTCCCATGAAGCGTTTAATGGAATAGACAGTATTCTCCGAGTTGACGACGGCCTGCCGCTTCGCAGTCTGACCGACGAGGCGCTCGCCGTTTTTATTGAATGCCACCACCGATGGGCAAAGCCGCCCCCCCTCCGCGGTGGAGATGACAGTCGGCTGTCCGCCTTCCATCACCGAGACAACGCTGTTGGTCGTGCCAAGGTCAATACCAATGATTTTTCCCATAAGTCACTCCTTTATTTCTTTCAGGTTGCTATTCCTGTGATTTGATTCTTATCTCCCATAATTTACCCCTGCCATAAAAGAATCCTGTTAACACTGCATAGGATTTTTAAAAACACTTCGTGCAGAATCAGATGCGCCGCCTCATTTTACAAGGCGGCGCATCTGTCGTTGAATTTCAGTGAACTGGATGACCTACGGCAACTGGATATCGAAGTAATCGATCTCCACAATGATGGGATAGACGTTGAACGAGGAAATGCTGACGCCCACCTTGCCATCCGAGAATCCATATTTGTTATCGGTGAAGGATGCCGACTCCTCGCCATTGATGTACAACATCAGGGTATTGCCGGAACAGACCGCTTTGTATACATTGGTTTCCTTCCCCATCTTGATGGCATTCGATCCATCCGTAACAAGCGCGTTATATCCCTTGTGCACGATACCGGTGGCATCATACGCCAGAATGTTGAACAGGCCATTGCTGGCAATGTTGAACTCGTACCAGCCATCCTCGCTATAGCGGCAAAGCAGACTGACGTTATTGTTGTTCTTGCCGCGGTTATCAGCAGAGACTTCCACACTCACATCTTCATAGGTATTCTGGTCATAGATGAGGTAGGAATACAGATAATTGTCCTCCAGCGTGAAGACCAGCTTGCCATTTTCAACGGTTACCTTGGCCTTGCTCTTATTCGACTTGGAGTCGCCTAACGAAACAAAATTTGTCCAATCGCCAAGCACGTCAATATTGAATTCTTCCTTGAAGAATGGGCTGGGCGGCGGGACGGTGGCAGTGGGCGGCACTGCGGTTGGCAAAGGCGCAACCGTGGGCGGCTGGGTCGGTTGCTGAAGCGGCGCGGTTTGCTGGGATGGTTGGATAACGGGAGCAGGTTCAGGAGCCTGTGTCCCATTACCAAGATCTATACCGCAAGCCAGACCAACGGTCAGCACCAACAGGGCTACGAACAGAAAAGGTGTAAGAACATTACGCTTCATGGCATTCTCCTCCTAGAGAATTGAAGATGAATTCCGCATTCCCTGCTCTGCGGGTTAGAAAAAGTATAGCACAATCAACAGAAAATGAATCATCCCCTTTTCAGGGGATAATTCATGAAGGAGATGGCGGGAAAAACAAACATTGTACCCGAAGGGTATATCAACCCCCGTGGGGACCCGCGTCCGAAAACGGAACGCGCCACCCAGTTCAGGGTGACGCGTAGTGGAGATGGCGGGAATCGAACCCGCGTCCGAAAGATTCGACCCTCGGAAATCTACGAGCGTAGCCGGTCGAAGGTGGTCACCGCAGGCATCTCGTCCGGCACGAACCGCCTGCGGCTAGCCGCTTTGTCTTTTGCACGGGTAGCGGCGTCATGTGCAGCACTCCGCGTTTGTCTCGCCCGGGCCTGTCCCTGGCGGAGATCGGGGCAGGTGGACGCGGTCTTGCTAAGAAGACCGTACTGTTATGATCTCACCTTAGGCGGCGAGGGGCATAGCAGCATAGGAAGTGCGGTTGGCACTTGAGGGTTTGCGCTGAGTTAACGAGATCGGCGCCTCTCGGCTCGCATTCCGGGACCAGCCTCTCCCGTCGAAGCCTGTCATCCCCAAGAGGGACATTGCCCGTAAAAATCATTATAACATAACCGCAATCCTACCCCACTTGCTTGAAAGCCTGCTTTATGCTAGACTGTGAAAGAAGAACAGGAGAGAGAGCATGACTGAAAAAATTTTAATTGTTGACGACGATGTGGATACCCTTCGCCTGGTCGGTCTCATGCTCCAGCGGCAGGGTTATCAAATCAGCGCGGCTACCAATGGGCAACAGGGAGTAAGCAAAGCCGTGGAAGAAAAGCCGGACTTGATCCTCCTGGATGTGATGATGCCCGATATGGATGGGTACGAAGTGACCCGTCAATTGCGCCAGAATCCCGTCACGGCAGATACACCCATTCTCATGTTCACAGCCAAGACACAACTCGATGATAAAGTGGCCGGCTTCGAAGTGGGCGCAGATGACTACCTGACCAAACCAACCCATCCGGCCGAATTACAGGCACACGTCAAAGCCCTGCTCTCCCGATTAGGACAGCGCGAAAAGAAAGAAAAAGCCGAGATCAAAAAGCAAACTGCACAGGTAATTGGTGTGCTGGCCGTGCGCGGCGGACTGGGAGTCTCCACCATTTCCATGAACCTCGCGGCGGGACTATTCTCCCGCACGCAGACGGATGTAGCGCTGGCTGAGATGGTACCTGGCAAGGGCACGCTCGGGCTGGACCTCGGGCTGACCAGCCAAAAAGCGATGATCAAATTCCTGGGCGGAGCCCCCTCCGAGGTCACGCGTGAACGAATAAAGAACGCGCTCATCCCGCACATCTCCGGTGTCAACCTGTTGCTGGCATCTGAACATCCCAGCGATGTGCATCTCATCAGTCAGGTGGCCCAATATGAGGCGGTGCTCAACAAATTGGCTTCAGTAACAAGGTATGCAGTCCTGGATATGGGAAGCGGCCTGCCGCCATTTGCCCAAAAACTCCTGCCCTCCTGCAACGATACCGTGATCGTGCTGGAGGGAGTGCCGAACTCGATCCTACACACCAAAGCGCTGATCGAAGAACTGATCAAACTCGGTGTGAAGTCGGAACGCATTTCAGTGGTGCTCAATAACCGTATCCGCTCGGATACGCAATTACCCGCCGCGGTGGTACAGGATAAACTCGGACACCCCATCACGATGACACTTACTCCCGCACCCGAACTGCTGACACAGGCCACGCGTATGCAGACGGCGGCCATCCTCTGCCAGCCAGACGGTGTGACCTCGAAACAAATCTTCAAACTGGTGGATCATCTTATTCAAAACGAAGCCGCAGGGAAATGACATCGCACCCAGACCAGACAATCCCAGCCATTGAGTTTGCCGCGGATTTACTGCGACAAGCGGAACGGACTGTAGTATTGACTGGCGCGGGAATCTCCACTCCATCGGGAATACCGGATTTCCGTTCCGAGGGGACAGGCCTGTGGTCACGCGATGAACCGATGGAAGTGGCTTCGCTCAACACCTTTCGCACCGCGCCCGAACGGTTCTACCGATGGTTCCGTCCGCTGGCGCGGCAGATTTTTAACGCCCAACCCAACCCTGCACACATAGCCCTGGCTGAGTTGGAAAAAGCCGGCAGACTCCGCATGGTCGTCACTCAAAATATTGACATCCTGCACCAGAAGGCAGGCTCACAACGCGTAGTGGAAATGCACGGCACATTGGGAACGCTCTCCTGCACACAATGCTATCAACAAGTGGGGGCCGATCATTACCTGGAATCTTTCACTGAAAGTGGTGCCATCCCGCACTGCCCGAAATGTGGAAGCATTTTGAAACCAGACGTGATCCTTTTCGGAGAACAACTGCCACAAAAAGCCTGGCAGGAAGCGCAACGCGAAACGCGTCAGTGTGACCTGATGCTGGTTGCCGGTTCCTCGCTCGAGGTCCTGCCTGTGGCGGGACTGCCGATGCAGGCTCTTGATCGCGGAGCACATCTCATCATCGTTAATAATTCACCCACCTACCTCAATGTCCGCGCGGACCTCGTCATTTTGGACAACGTGGCCGAGGCCCTGCCCGCCATCGCAGAACTGGTGTTACATGGCTGAAATCGAGACCCAACGACTGGACGGCTACCGCAGGCTGATAGACATTGCCCGCGACCTCGCCTCCACACTGGACCTGGACACGCTCCTCTACCGAATCGTGATCGCAGCCGCGGAGATCACCGACGCGGAGGCCGGTTCAATCCTGCTCTACGATGGGACGGCGCGCCAGTTGTATTTTCAGGTTTCCACCAACATTGACCAGCCTACCATGCGTGGGTTGAGCGTTCCACTGGATGGTAGTATCGCGGGTTGGATCGTCACCAACCGCAAGGTGGTCCGCACGGATGAAGCACACCGCGATCCGCGCTTTTTTATCCACATCGAACAGACCATCGGCATTCCAACCCAGTCGCTGTTGGGTGTCCCGCTGATCACAAAAGAAAAGGTGGTCGGCGTGCTGGAAGTGATAAACAAGCACAACGGCAAATTCACCAGTGGAGATGAGAACCTGTTGCTGGTGCTGGGTGCGCAAGCCGCAGTGGCGATCGAGAACGCGCGGCTCTTCCAACAATCAGACTTGATCTCGGAATTCGTCCACGAACTGCGCACGCCGCTGGCATCGCTCAGCACGGCTACATATCTGCTTCTTCGTCCTGAAATTTCGCAGGAACAGCGCGAACAGATCATTTACAACATCCACAATGAGACCCTGCGTTTAAACACCCTCGCATCCTCATTCCTTGATTTAGCCCGTTTGGAATCGGGACGCGTTCAATTTCACAAGACGCGCTTCAATATCAACGACCTGATCTATGAATGCAAGGATGTGATGCAGGGCAAAGCAGACGAGAGTAGCATCCAATTACGAGTGGAATCGAGCGAAGACCTGCCCCTGCTCGAAGCAGACCGGGACAAGATCAAGCAGGTGCTTCTTAACCTGTTAAGCAATGCTATCAAATACAATCGTCCCAGCGGATCGGTCATCATCAGCGCCAATGCAACTGACAGGGAGATTTCCATCACCGTGCAGGATACGGGCATGGGTATCCCCGAGGATGCCCTGCCTCATCTGTTCGAGAAATTCTACCGGGTGCGCGAACACGAAAACAAGGCGGGCGGCACAGGCTTGGGACTTTCCATCAGCAAGCAAATCATTCAAGGCCACGGCGGCGTATTGGAAGTGAAAAGCAAGATGGGCGTGGGGACGGCGTTTACCCTGCGTTTGCCGCGGAATTCAAAGACAATTCCCCGAAAGTAAAGTAGGGCGAGATAATATCTCGCCCTACTTTTTCATCTCGCTCCCCTCCTCCCAAACTGACGTTCCAACATATCTACAGATAAATGAATCATCGTCGGCCTGCCATGCGGACAGGTGCGCGGCGATTCGCAGGATTCCAAGTCCGCGAGCAGGGCGCGCTGTTC
>JAYRVQ010000203.1:0-2608 GCA_041918465.1 Anaerolineales bacterium | reverse complement strand
ATTGGGATGAGAAAGAAGAATTTAGAACGTGCTGCTATCAAGTGAAAGAAGGAGTTATATATGCCAAAAACGATCTCAGCTACAGAAAATAATACGCGGCCTCCAATCAACGCGGATGTGCTGGCAAATCACTATCAAAAGACTTTCGAAGTAACCATCGAAACCCTGAAGGAACGCAATAAACTCTTTGTGTTCCTTGTGCTGACGGCAGGCATCGGACTGATGCTCCTCTTGCGCGTCCCGACCGCTGACGCGCTAATCGTGGCCGCCATTGCAAAGTTTTTGGGTATCGCCGACGAAGCCGCCAAGGCGGATTTGCAAGCTTCCTTCCCATTCCACATTCTGTTGAGCGGTTTTCTGGTGGTCATGTTCTACTTCATGCAGAGACTCTACTCCACCAATCTGTCCGTGATGCGGACGTTCATGTACCTCGGCGCGCTGGAGAAAGAAATCCGCGGCCACATGCACCTCCCTACAGACAGCATCTCGTTCACACGTGAAGGCGGGTTTTATTGGGGCAAACGCAGGATGATGCAGAAAGCATCCAAATGGTTGTACATCATTGTATTATTCATCATTCTTATCCCGTTCATTGCATTCAAGATTCAGGCAGATCTCAACCCCGAAAACCTAGCCTGGCCGACCTGGATCATCCTGGCAGTGGACGTGATCGTTTCCCTGATGACCATCTCCTATTGGTGGGAGTACGCGTATTCATCCATCAACCTGGACAAGCCAAAAATATCTGGAGGGAAGACAGGTTAAACAAATCCGCCCTGCGACCAAAATCGCAGGGCGGACCATTTTCTGCTCTCTAAATTGGATCGAGCCAGATGGCCGCGCTGTGCTATACTGCTTTCATTGCAGGCTTGCGCTAACATTTGTCCCACACTGCTCCTCTTACTGGTAAAGGCAGGCGCGTATGGTTTCCCGTCGTTTCACAAGTTTATTGGTAGTTCTCGTTCTCATCAGTCTCTCCTGCAATCTCGCCCAATCCCTCAATCCGCTAAAAGATGAACCGTCTGCGCAGAATGGGGCGCTTCTCAACGAAGCGCTATTTTTGCCCGCGCAGGGACAAAACGCCTTCATCGAATTGAAAAGTTCAGGCGGGCGTGTCTCGTTGGATGGCCTCGTTCTGGTCAACGAGCGAAGTGAATCGTATTCCCTACCCCTGGAACTTCCCAACCTCGCTTCCGATCAATTCCTTTTGATTCTCTTCGACGGAACGAATCTCGTCGAAGACAAAACGATTCACGCGGGCCTTAGTGGATTCCTCAACCCCGACTCGGGATTCATCGAACTGCGCGCCGCCGACGGGTCCCTGCTCGACCGCGTCGCCTGGGGAACGGGCCAGCCCGCCTCGGTCAAACTGACGCGAGGGGGCTTCGTCTTCGATCTAGAGCCGGGGACAACCATCGGGCGCTTCCCGCGTTCGATCCAACCTGATCCCCTCGAATGGACAATCTTTTCACCCGCACAGTCCACACCCGGCGCGGCCAATCCCCAGCCTGGCGTGGAAGTAATGATTCCGCTCAATGGAGCGGTGATCGGACAAACCAGTTTTGACCTGAGTTGGTATCCTGTTCCCGGAGCGGCACAGTTCCACGTCCAAGTGGCAAGCGATGCAGCGTTTAGCGCGGTCACAATTAACGAAACCGTCAGCGCGGGTTCATTGAGGGTCGAGTTGGGAGCGGGAAAATATTTCTGGCGCGTGCAGGCCATCCCCGAGGAAGGTGATGCGGCCAATTTCTCCCCCGTGCAAACAATCACGGTCAACCCGGCAGGTTCGAGCGTTAATCATTTGGCTGCTCCGCGAGAACAAACCGTTCTGGGGGTACCTTTTTTGAGCCAGCACAAGGATACGCGGATGATCCTGCTCGAATCGAAAAATGAGACCGGCGCGCACGCCTGGGATGTGGACCATGGGCAACTAGATCGCTCCGACCCAGCCGACAATGGGAATTGCGCGCTGGCTTCCATCGCAATGATCAACGCTTTTTATGGCGGCGATCTCAGCCAGGATCGCATTGGCTATGAGGTCTTCCATGATTCGTTTCCCGGCCCTGAGTATGACCTGATGTATGGCCAGGGTCTTTATTTCGAGCAGACCACCGAGGCGTTAACGTTTGCTCTGGAGGGGGATGTAGTATTCCTTCAACAACCGGAGACATTTGACGTTGATGTGTTGTGGGCCGATGTTCAGTTGGGGATTGATGTGGGCGCTCCTATTTTGGCGGCAAAATTGCCGGGACATGCCTTCGTCATCACCGGATATTATGAGGATAACACCACGCGCTACGTGATGATTAATGATCCCTGGTGGGGAGCATACGCGGTGGATATGGACGCCGTCACGTGGAAATATTACTGGATGACCTCCCCCGATTCCGTTCCGACGGTGAACGACCCAGAGATTAGCATGGACTCGGACGGCGACGGCATCGTGGATTTTGACGAGAGACAGCGTTTCGGCACCAATCCAAATGACCGGGATACAGATCAGGACAATTTGGAGGACAAGGATGACTTACGCGCCAGCATTTACGATGAACAGTGGGGTTACGCCGTTGCATCCCTTTCCTTCTTTGGGCGCGATTATGATGGCGAT
>JAYRVQ010000202.1:0-2585 GCA_041918465.1 Anaerolineales bacterium | reverse complement strand
TCTGCAAGGATTTTTGCCACGGCCACGCAATGTGACACGTACGGTTCGCCCGAGACGCGTTTCTGCTCGCGATGCGCTTCCTCTGCCACGCGGTAGGCGCGCTGGACAAGTTCGCGGTCTGCGCGGGAGTAGGTTTCGGGCAGAGCGGCGAGCAGGTCTTCGATGCCTGTCAGGTCCTGGGCGGTTTTCATGGCGATAATTGTAACGCAATACCAAAAACCAGGTCTCGCGAGGAAACCTGGTTTCTAAGTTTTCCGTTTGGATTAATGCTTTAGGGCATCTTTCAAATTGTCGCGAATATCCTGTGCCCGTCCAATGAGGAGGCCGACCAGCAAAAAGAATCCTGTTGTGCCAAGAGCGACCCACAGCGACCAGGGTGAATCCCAGAGACTGGGCAATACCACGATGACGACCAACCCAAGCAACAACGCGATGAATGGACTGCGATAAATATGCGGGATCGTCTGCCAGGCTTCGCCAAGCGTGTAGCGTTTGCCGCGCACCTTGCGTTCTTTTTGAGCAGTGTTGCGCTGGAATTGTCTCTGCTTCACGAGCGGATCGCGGTCCGTCAACTGGTGCTCGCGCAATCGTTTGAGTCGTTCCTGATCGTTGCTCATATGTGATCCATTCTAAATGTAGGGGCAGGTAACCCTGCCCCTATAAGACAATTACAACGTCTTCAACAAGGCCTGTCGGCTGTTCCTTAAACGGTCGGAAATAATTTCTGTGATTCGCAACATGACTTTGAATCCAGCTTCTGGATGGGACTCCATTGCTTGCATGAACTTATCGGCGGGGATGGCGATCAGGTGGCTGTCTTCCTCGCAGAAGGCGGAGGCGGTGTAGTGATTGGGCGCGACGACTCCCGACCAGCCGAGCGTCTGGTGCGGGCGGCTGACGATGCTGACTGTCACGAAATCAGGCCGCGAGGTCAGGTTGACGCGCAGTGCGATGCTCCCCTTAACGAGCAGGTGCAATTTGTCCGCCACTTCGCCTTCGCGGAAAACGTATCCACCCTGGGTTACAAAAACGTCTTCGCAGATTTTTGCAACTTCGTCGAGCACATTCGCGGGAATGCCTTTGAACAGATCGAAATTTGCCAGCGTTTCCTTGGTGATCATTTTGCCTCCGTGGCTTCCAATGAAGTAAAATCGCCTCATTGTATTGCACGGGAGTAAAAATGTCCATCGTTACAAATGTGACTCGACTGCTGGACGCGCGTAAAATTCCCTACACGGCGTATGAGACGCCTGCCGAAAAACTTGGCGCGCTGGAGACGGCTCGCTTCCTGAACGTTTCGCCTGCCTCCGTTTTCAAGACGATCGTCATCACCCGCGAGAAACCGCGCAAGCCCCTGCTGGTGGTGATTCCCGGTCCCCATGAAGCGGACTTGAAATTGCTGGCCGCCGCGCTGGGCGAGAAAAAAGTGTCCCTGCCTACCGAACGCGAGGCCGAGGCGTTGACAGGTCTTCAGGTGGGAGGGATTTCTCCGCTGGCATTGATCAACAAAGGCTTTCAAGTGGTGATCGACTCGTCCGCGCAGGCGCTGGGCGAGATTCACGTGTCAGGCGGACAGCGCGGCCTGAACATCAAACTTCCTGTCGACGCGCTGGCAAAGTTAACGAATGCCAGATTCGCGTCCGTTGGCAGGCCTGCGTTGCAGAGCGCAGATGAAAGGAGGTGATCTCATCACTGTACTTAAATAATGCTCGATGTAGAGCGAAAGATCGAAACTGCTTTGTAGTTGTCGCTCAATACCATTGGAGAAAAAATGAAACTTCGTTTGATCCCGCTCATGATTATCTGTATTTTGTTAACCGCCTGTTCTTCGTTTGCGCCGCCGCCAACAGCCACGCCCACGCTGACGCCCACGCAAACCGCTACTTTGACTCCGACGGAAACACCCATCCCGACTGCCACGTTTACGCCCCCGCCGCCGACAGAGACGCCGGATGTAATTGGGGATTTGATGCCAACAGGCGCGCCTGCTAAAAGTTGGAAGGGAATCCCGATTATGCCAGGGGCAATTGCTGGTGATGGAAACGATCAAGGCTACAGATTTACCATCAACGCGACAGTAGATGAAATTCAGCAATACTATGACCGGGAATTGGGAAAGTTGGGAGCGACTCCATTTGCAGTGGGACAGGGCGATGGAAAGGATACCGTGCTGGTCATTTACATGTTGGACGACACACCTGTTTCGGTGATGATGATGCCTAGCGATGGTTTTGTGTTGGTTATGATTGTCAAATAAGAGTCTAAAAAAGCATCCTGAAAGTTCAGGATGCTTTTTGTGTTTACGCGTCGAACTCCGCGACCTGTGTCCCATTCACCCAGACTGTGTAGTGCCCCGCGGGAAAACTGCCGAGGTAGACGCCCTGCTCGAACGGTTGGAGCATCTGCACACAGACGGCGTCTGGCTCGGCCACCGAGTAAATTTCGAGTTTGATTTTGTTGTCCGCGTCGGGTTCGTAGTAGACCGCGCGCAATTCGTGGCAGGGAGTGGGGAGATTGCCTTTAACCAATAGCGAGAATTGAACGGGGAAACTTTCCATGGCCAGCAGATCGGTGGAATCGAGGTA
>JAYRVQ010000201.1:0-9400 GCA_041918465.1 Anaerolineales bacterium | reverse complement strand
GGACGAATTTTTCTCCAGTCTGGTGGTTGTAAAATTCCCCAACTCCATTCACAACGCGAACACCGATGTGATGGTCCGAAGGTGTTGAGATTTGTGTGGCGGGGGGTGGTTTTGTGGGGGATTGGGGAATAGAAGGGGACGATTGCAATGGGGAATCTGTAACGGGATTCCCGGTTGCAGGGGATTCCAAAGGCAGATTGCAAGCTGAAACAAACACCATAAGAAGAGCAAAAATGAAGATACGGAACGCTTTCATGACTACCTCCAAGTTGGCAGTGAAATAATATAGCATATTTAGCGATAAAAACAATCCCCAAACTCGTCTTTGATATCACATTTGTTTTTGTGTAATAGGGGAGAATTCAATGTGTAAGGTGACAGCTACCATCTCTGTTGACTACCGCATCAGCAACAGAGTCGAGGCCGCGCAGCGCGAAGCGTGCAGAAACTGGCGGAGTTTTTGGAAAGCCCCGTCAGGATGTTGGTGTAAAAATCGAGAACTCCGAGTTTTTGAAAACTCGGAGTTCTTTTTTACTTATGGACTCAAATACTCAAACGCCCCAATGTCGGGTACCCTTCCAGACTTCTGTCGTATAATTTTATGGGACGATAATCACAATTATTGAAGGGAGCGTTGTAATCTAATGCAAAAATCAATTTCATTCCTAATCGTTGTGATGTTCTTGCTTTCAGCCTGCGCGAATCAGGTGGATGTTGATTCTTCGGTTGCTTCTACGATGGAAGCCGTTACTCTCGCGCCTTCAATTCTCCCGTTATCCACCTCGTTGCCCACAAGAACGCCCAGGCCATCATTAACACCAAGGCCAACATTTACAATCACAAACACACCAGAACCATCGCCGACAATTCCTCCAGCAACTGTAATTGCACAAGCAACGCTCGATAGTCTGGCACTGGAATTCCCTGAGTTGGAAGGCTATTTGTGGATTGGATCTGTATCTTCGAATGGAAAATGGGCATCCATCGCTAATTTTAGCGTCCTTAGGTTGCTCGAAATAAATGGTGATAAGCAGTGGAATATTACTTACTTTGATCATCATAATATTTATATCTGTAGACCCGATTGTGGCGACCATGTTGGCATTGTAGGCATTGATCATTGGTCTTGGGATAACACACATGTGTATTTGATACCCTACCCTGAATGGGACGGCCCAGATTTATGGTTTACGACAGGCGGCTCAACATTGATTCGCTTTAATCTCATTGACGGTAGCTGGACGGATCTGAATGTGGGAGGCTCTTGGTCATTCTCTTCTAATGAAGGGTATTTGGTTTATTTTGTTCAGGAAAAATCTGAGATACTCCTTCGCTCACTTCTATACGATTCGGAATACGCAATTCGTGTTCCAGAAAAATTTGAAAGTCTTGGGCGATTTGTTTGGTCTCCCGATAACACTCAGTTTGCGTTTACGGCAACTTATGGCGAATGGTACGATGGAAAAATTGGTTTCTCTGCCTATGTTTTCGACACGAGAAACCTATCGCTTAGGACTTTATTTGAAGACGATTTGCGTTTCTTATATACTGTTGCTTGGACAGAAAACGAAAAAATCACTCTCAACCAGTTTAATGAAGAAAATGTTTATTTTTACGATTTGACTACAAATCAGATCATTTCTGCTCCTTGATTATTCATTGCCAAATTCATCCATCCCAATATCAGGCGCGCTCCCGACATAATCCTCATTGATTCCTGGGATAACCACCCCTCGGTCAATGTTTAGACTCGAAGGTAGGAGCGTGAAATCGCCTCCGAGCGGATTCGCAAATCCAGGCGGGGACTCGTGTCCGTGACATTCCAGTCCCGTCGCGGCGCACAATTGGACAATTGTCAAGTAGTCGATGTTTTCCCATTTGAAGTGGGGGGCGGTGGAACTGCGCGTGGTGTACCAGTTGTTGTAATCCCAGTCGTTGCCTGTTGATCCAGTGAGGGACTCTTCAAAGGCGTAGCCATTGCCCTGAAAAATATTGTTTCGCATGACCGAGTTGTGTGCGATGGTGATCATGCTCATTGCGTTCAGTCCAACTTTATTTGTCCAACTGGTGTTGTGATAGATCAACACAGTTCCATCCGGATCGATTGCCCATTTGATGCTCGTGCTGGTGAAATTGGTGAACAGGTTGCGGATGATCCATGTGGGGCCTTGCGTTACAGGGGCAATGGAAACGCCAACCAGCATCGCGTCGACGCGGTTGTCCCGGAAGCGGTGATTGATGCAGGTTCCTTCAGGTTCCAATCCGTCATCACTGACGTGATGGATGTAGTTGTTGTAGATGTCGGCGTCAAAAGCAATGGCGGGATTTTCAAGGTCGCCGGATGAGCCGGTATAGATCCCGTTGAAGAAATTGTGGATTTCGTTGTCGTGCACGATCGCCCCAATATGGCCGCGGAGAACAATTCCCGTCCCTTCCATGGATGTCCCCTTCACGGCTTTCCATGCCCATTCATTTACATCCGGATCGTAAATTTCGTTGTATTCGATGCGAGTATCATTACCCTGTTCATCTGTCCCATTCCAATTTACAAAAATTCCCAATTGCAGGTTATGGATTCTATTCCTGCGAATCACGAAGTGGGACGCGTTCGTCGCACAAATTCCACAGCCGCCGCTTTGCGTGCCGTAATAACGGATTTCAAATCCCTCGATCCAGATCCAATCGCGGCCATCTACATTGAATGCTTGGTTGAGAGATGGCAATTGCCAATCATGGCTGGACGGATGATCGAAACTTCGGACGTACAATCTCGCGTTGCGTGTGTCATAGAACCAGCCCTCTGTGATCGTTACTTTTCCGTGCCCGCGGCTTTGCTTGATGGAAGTAAGGTCATCGTAATTGTAGAATCGCTTCTCATCGCGCGACAAATAGCCGATGGCCCCAGTCCCCTTGATGAACCACACTTTATTCACGCCGTTCAATTCGTTCCAAATTGCCCCGTCCAGACTCCTCGAGCCGTCCAGGATGGCGTTATTCCCAGCCGCCTTCACTTGGATCCACTGCCCCGCCGTCCCTGATGATGGGAACGTGATCGCCTCGTGATAAACACCATCTGCCACCAGCACTTGTGTCCCTGCCGAGGCGTGGTCGATTCCTTCCTGTATGGTCTGATATGGCGCGGACGCTGATCCATCTCCTCCCTCGGGCGCGTCATCATCCACGTAGATGATATTCGATGGAACGAATGGCAACTCGTTGGGTTGCGTTGTGACCGCGCCGCTGATTTCGGACTCGCCAACCATGACTTTGACGATGTAACTTGTGGATGCCGACAGCCCAAACAGACTTCCCACCAGACGGCCATCCTCAATCCGTATCAATGGATGGCCTTTCCGCCACTCCGTCTCTTCGCTTGGACGATAGAACAGGTCTGCATTTTCTGGCAGATTGTCCCCGCTGACGTAGAGTCCCGCGGTCCCGATGTTCGCGATGAAATTCAACTCAGCAGAGGCAAACACGCCGCTGGGGGCCGTCAGCGTGGGTTCGGCTGGGGGGACGGTAACCGCTATAGGGTCAGTGGGAAGCGAGGTGGGGGCGAAGGTCTGGCTGGGTTGCGCGGTCGAATCCAATGGAGGAATTTGAGTCGGGCTGGCGCAATTGGTCAACAAAAGAGTCAACAGGGTCAGGAGGAGGATGCGGGCGGTTTTCATCGTCCTGACTATATCATCCCGTGTAAAAAAATCAATCCCTATTTTTTCAATCGTTATGGTTTAATCGTTTCATGTCCATCCATATTATCAACGGTTTTTCCAAATCGCTTCCCTGGCCGCCGTACCGGGAAATTGGCGCGGTCTGCCTGCTGGCCGAAACGAATGACGGACTCCTGCTCGTGGACACTGGACTCGGGCTTCACGATTACAGCCATCCCACGCGCATGATGCGCGATTTTATGAACGTGATGCACGCGGTTCGCGACACTGAGATTTCACTCGTCCGCCAACTGCCGCGGATGGGATACAAACCGGAGGATGTGCGCCACATCGTCCTGACGCATCTGCATCTCGACCACGCGGGTGGCCTGCCCGATTTTCCATATGCAACGGTGCATCTTTTCCAGCGCGAATTTCAGGCTTGGAAACATCCGCGAAAACTTCTCGAACTTCCCTACGATAAAACACATTTCGCGCACGGCCCGCGCTGGCAACTGCATCAACTGGAGGGGGAGCGCTGGTATGATTTCGATGCCGTCCGCCTCGCCGGACTCCAGCCAGAAGTCTGGTTGGTTCCGCTCCCCGGGCACACGTCGGGACATTGCAGCGTCGCGATCCAAACCGAGACGGGTTGGATTTTCCAGTGTGGCGACGCGGTCCCCGTCAATTTGGATCTTCGCCCTGGCATGGTTCTGCTTTACCGTCCCACCATCGGTCCGCAAGTTCCGCGGCTGAAAGCCTTCGCGGAGGCGCATCCCGAAGTCCGCTTGATCGCGGGACACATGTATCTGGATTTCTTCGAGAAGGAGAAAACGCGATGGCCATCCACCTGATGAACTGTTTTACCGACAATGCCCGCTTCTCGCCCAAAATGAAAACGGGATTGCTCTGCTTGCTCATCGAAACCGACCAGGGACTCGTACTCGTGGACACGGGTCTCGGCCTGCGCGACTATTCCGCCCCGACCTGGTTCACGCAATTCTTCCGCGTCATCACCGACATGCCGTTCGATCCGCGCGAAGCTGCGGTCAATCAGGTTCAAAAACTTGGCTATCAGCCCGAAGACGTGAAGCATATCATCCTGACGCACATGCACTTCGATCACTGTGGCGGCCTGCCCGATTTTCCACGCGCCAAAGTCCATGTTCACAAGCGCGAATATGACGCGTTCATGGGAAAAGGTTTTGATTGGAAAAGCGCGGCCTACATCCCGCGCAACCTCGCGCACAATCCCGACCTCGCGCTCTACGAAACGATTGATTCCAAGTGGTACGATTTCGACGCCATCCGCCTGCCCTTCTCACCCGAAATGGTTTTCATTCCCCTTTTTGGTCACTCCGCGGGACATTGCGGCCTCGCGGTTAAAACCGGCTCGGGCTGGCATTTCCATGTTGCAGACGCGGGCGTGGATCTCGTCCATAACATAGCGCCCGACTGGCTCATCCATCTCGCACTCGGACCTCACTGGCCTCGCCTGCGCGAATTTGCCCAATCTCATCCCGAAGTGACCCTCACCGCCAGTCACATGTATCAGGAATTCTTTCGCAGGGAGAAGGTTACATGACGATCCATCTAATGAACTGTTTCACTGACAATGCTCGCTGGCCGAGTAAATTAAAAACGGGTATGGTTTGCCTCCTGATCGAATCAGAGCAGGGGTTGATTTTGCTCGATACGGGACTCGGCCTTGACGAGTACGCCCATCCCAGTTGGATGACGCGCATGTTTCGTGTGATCACCGTCACGCCGTTCGACGTGAACGAGGCCGCGGTCAACCGCATCCGAGCGCTGGGATTCGATCCCGCGGACGTGAGGCACATCGTCCTCACGCACATGCACTTCGACCACATCAGCGGACTCGCTGATTTTCCGCGCGCCAAAGTCCATGTCCACAAGCGCGAATACGATGCCTTCATTGCTGAAAAAAAGTTTCGGTGGACGGATGCCGCCTACATTCCACGCTACATCGCTCACAAGCCCGAATTCGTTCTCTACGAAACAATTGACTCGAAGTGGTACGACTTCGACGCGATCCGTATTCCCTTCCAGCCAGAAATGTATTTCATTCCATTGTTCGGTCACTCGGCGGGACATTGCGGCGTCGCCATCAAAACATCGGATGGCTGGTTTCTCCACGCGGGCGACTCCAGCGCGATCTACAATTACACAACCGCTAAATGGCTGATCAAACTCGTCCTAGGTCCGCACGACGCGCGTCTGCGAAAATTCAAGCAGGAGCATCCCGAAGTCCTTATCACCAATAGTCACATGTATCCAGAATTCTTTACACAACACCCGATCATTACTTAATCTTTTCCCTTATTTCGTAAAACATCCCATTCCCCATTGACACCCATCTACCTCCTCATTGAGTTTCTCGACGAACTTGTCTTTGGCGTGGGCGAAGCCGCATGGCCGCTCATCCGCGATGACCTTCATCTTACCTACGCCCAGATCGGATTGCTGGTCAGCCTGCCGGGAATCATTGCCGCGTTCATTGAGCCCTTCCTTGGCATCCTCGGTGATGTGTGGAAGCGTCGCATGCTCATCCTTGGCGGTGGGATCTTCTTCACTATCTCCCTCATATTGACCGCGCTTAGCCATAGTTTCCTGCCACTGCTAATTTCATTCATCATCTTTTATCCTGCATCGGGCGCGTTCGTCAGTCTTTCGCAAGCCAGCCTGATGGATTCTGCTCCCGAGCGTCACGAGCAGAACATGGCTCGCTGGACTTTCGCGGGATCGCTTGGCAACGTCCTCGGACCTCTCCTGCTCGGCGCGTTCGTCTACTTCGGATTGGGCTGGCGCGGCACGTATGCCTTTCTCGCCATTGTTTCCGCCATTTGTTTGATTGCCGCTTTTCGTCTTGTCCCACCCGATAAAAATTCCGCTTCACGCCTGCCCGATTTTTCCAGCCTGCTCGAGGGTTTCCGCGCCGCCTTCCAGACTCTCAAACGCCGCGAAGTCTGGCGCTGGCTCATTCTGCTCGAATTTTCCGATCTGCTCATGGATGTTTTGCTCGGTTTCCTCGCCCTCTATTTTGTAGACGTGGCCTCCGTCACCGAAATGCAAGCGGGTATCGCAGTTACCATCTGGCTGGGGGTTGGCATGTTCACCGAACTGATCTTCATCCCCTTTATAGATAGGCAACCCGACAGCATCAAATTCCTCCGCCGCACTGCCCTGCTTGAAATGATCGCCTTTCCGATATTTCTTCTCGCGCCCGGCTTCCTTCCCAAACTCATCGCGGTTGTATTTGTCAATATCTTCAACACGGGTTGGTATCCCGTTCTGCAAGGCCGGCTCTATTCCGCCCTCCCGGGCCAAAGCGCCAGCCTCATGGCAATCGGCTCCGTCACTGCGCCGTTTGCAAAACTTTTACCTTTCCTCATCGGTCTACTTGCCGACCAGTTCGGTCTGGGCGCGGCCATGTGGATTTTACTCCTCGGCCCTCTTGCACTTTTGATTGGTCTCCCACGCAACACGAAACACGCTACACTTGCCACATGACGCCTGACACTTCGATCTACCTCCACATCCCCTTTTGCGTCCACCGTTGCGCCTACTGCGACTTCAACACCTACGCGGGACAAGAATCACTGATTCCCGCCTATGTCGACGCGTTGATTCGTGAAATCGAACACCTCAGCGGACAACTTTCCAACCTTCCAACCTTCAACATTCCAACCATATTTTTCGGCGGCGGGACTCCCTCGCTTCTTTCCGGACCTCAGCTTGCCTCCGTTATGGACGCGTTGCGCGCCGCCTTCGCATTCCCCCCCAACCTCGAAGCCAGTCTCGAAGCCAATCCTGGCACTACCTCGCTGGAATTTCTTCACGAAATTCGCGCGGCGGGATTGAACCGTCTTTCCTTCGGCGTCCAATCTGCCAATGCGGACGAACTTCACATGCTCGAGCGCGCTCATGATTTCTTTGACGTGATCCAATCTGTCAAATGGGCGCGGCAGGCAGGTTTCGACAATCTAAACCTCGACCTCATCTATGGCCTCCCCGAACAGACCCTTCAATCCTGGCAGACCACCCTCCACCGTATCGTTGATCTCCATCCCGAGCACATCTCTGCCTACGCGCTCACCCTCGAACACGGGACTCCGTTTGGACATTGGTCTGCCAAAGGTTTGTTGCCCATCCCAAACCCCGACCTGGCCGCGGACATGTACGAATATGCCGAAGAATTCCTTGCCGCGCATGGATATGTCCATTATGAAATTTCCAACTGGGCGAAATCCAATTCAGAATTCGAAATTCAAAATTCAGAATTTATGTGCCGCCATAATCTCCAATACTGGCGCTCGCTTCCCTACCTCGGCCTCGGCGCGGGCGCGCACGGATACGCGGACGGCTATCGCTATTCCAATGTTCTCCGCATCAAAACCTACATCGACCGACTGAACATTGATTACCGATCACTGGTCACTGAATTTCCCCTCACTCCCGCCACCGTCAATCAGCACAAACAGACTCCCCGCGACGATATGAGCGAGTACATGCTCAATAATCTTCGCCTGCTGATCGAAGGCGTTTCTGAATCTGATTTCAAATCCCGCTTTGGCCGCGACTTGATGGAAGTCTATTCAAAAGAAATCGAAGAACTTCTCCGCCTGGGCCTGTTGGAAAGAGTCCCTTTTAAAGATGCCGCCCATTTTACGTTTTACGTTTTGCGTCTCACCCCCTCCGCCCGCCTCCTTGCCAACCAGGTCTTCATTCGTTTTGTAGATTGAGCGGATTTGTACCGCAACATTCATGTTGCCAGCACTCTTTGGATCGCGGGGGCGATGCCAGTCAAATCCGTCAGCCCATCCACAAATTTCTCGCGCGCCGCTTTCGCACCGATCACCAGCCCTGGCACTTTCGCGTCCGTGTGCCGCCGCGTGGACAAGTCTTCGAGATTGCCGTGATCCGATGTGAGAAGGATAAGTCCCTCATTATCATCCCAGGCTTCGAGCAGGCCACCGAGAACACCGTCGAAGGCTTCGAGTAAGGCGCAGGCCGCGGACATGTTCTGTTTGTGACCGGCATAGTCACTCGCCCAATATTCAAAAAACGCGAAGTCATATTGCATCGCGAGTTCGGTGGTTTTTCGTCCCGCGTCACGCGGACTAAAAGTGGGCGCGTCTTTGAGACCGAGGAAACTATGCCAGCCCTCGCCCGTGAAATCGGCGGAGAGGGCGCGTCCCGCGTACAAGTCGTCTTTGGTGAAGAGGGGAAAGCCCGCGTTTGTCAGCGCGAGCGGCACAGACGAGTAGAGCCTGCGGCCAGATTCAATAGAATGGAAATAACGCGGGGGATAGGCGTTGAGCAAGGCGGCAGTTTTGTTGTTTGCGCGTAGCCAGGAGAAGAGAGTTTTGCCGTTTTGGAGATATGCCGCGACCGCGGGATTCGGTTTGGGGCCGTAATGCTCGCCAATCTCTTTGGGGATGTTAACTCCCGTCAGCAGGACAGCCTGCCCTGTTGCGGATTGCGGAAGACCCTCCACCCCCAGCGACGCGTCCAACGCGACGAGTGTGGCGCGTTCGCCCACAAATGGCGCGCTCGCGGCGATGAGCGGATTTCCCCCGAGCAGGGCGCGCAAGTTGGGCATCTCCGCGCGCACGAAGGGATTGATGTTCGGGTCGTCCGCGCCGAGGCCGACGCCGTCGAGGAAGAGGAAGAGGATACGCATACCGGTAATCAGTGTTCAGTTTTCAGTCATCAATTGTGAGTTTTCT
>JAYRVQ010000200.1:0-5777 GCA_041918465.1 Anaerolineales bacterium | reverse complement strand
GATCAACTCTTCCCCTGGTCGCCGCGTAGACTGGAATACCTGCTCGAAGACGTTGGCGAGGAGGCCGGGCTCGACAAGCATCTGTCCTTCGACATGTGCCGTTGGACTTGCGCTTTGCGCGATTATCGAAGCGGCATAGAGATCGACCGCATCCGCCAGAAACTGGGTGTCTCCAAAATCCAGTGGCGCGAGATCAATATGAAACTGCGTCAATTAAGTGAGCAACAGGAATAGAAAGACAAAAACCTGGTTCGATGAACCAGGTTTTTTATTCCGGCTTTTTTCTGGGGGCTGAAGCGAGCGTGAAATACAGAATGCGACGGGAGGATTTTGTCAACCGAAACTGATGGGCGGGTTGGTAGCCAGGAACCCAGGCAATCGTCTCGCCCGCGCAAAATAGCGGCCAGCGCTCGCGGGCGCGCTGGGGAAGTTTGACATTGGTGAAAAAATCTGACATTTTCTGGGAATGACCATCCATGCCGAGGGGTTCAAAGCGATCTCCATCGCGTCGGATGCGCAGGGACAGATCTCCCTGCAATTTGTCCGCATCCAACCAGACCTGGAACGGGTCCTCGTTGTCCTGCATTTGTTCCTGGGCCAGCGCGGGGATATTCCACGACTCGCAGTTAAATCGCCAGCCCCCGGGCAATTCCACTTGACATGGCACGTCAAGTGGAATCGAGTCCGCGTCTGAGGAGAGTTGCGGCCAGCGCTCGAATGGCAGAACCGCCGCGTCGCCCGCGACAAATATCTGGCCCGCTTCGCGCAGGAGGCGAATCCCGGCATTCAGCCGAAAGGCGCCACTCCCCTTTCCAGCGCGGGCAAACGCGGTCACCCTGTCGAGCGCGGCGTAGGTGACATCGCCCACAGGGATGATTCGCTCGATGGCGCGGCGAAACAGGTATCGTTGGAGTCCGACCGGGAATCCCGTCAACGCGGCAGAGTCAAAGGCGACGAGTCCCGTCGACTCACTGACGACCGTACGCGTCCATGCCGCGTCCACTGCCTGAGTCAGAATCTCATGGTCGGCGGTAAGGGACTGGGCAGTACGCCAGGCGGCCTCGCGGAATTTCGGATTGTAGGTCTCGAGGGAGGGAATGAGCAGATGACGGATGCGATTGCGTAGGAAGTTGAGCGACTCGTTGCTGGGATCGTATTGCGGGCGAAGTCCCTGTCCCGCGCAATAAACAACGGTCTCCTCGCGCCAGACATCCAGCAGTGGGCGGACGAGCGGGATTTCAACATCGAACACAGACAGGACGGTGCGATAGGTCATGCCTTTAAGCCCGTTCAGCCCCGCGCCGCGCAGAAAATGCATGAGCACGGTCTCCACCTGGTCATCTGCCGTGTGACCGACTGCCACCGCCTGCGCCGCATGCTGGCGCGCGTGCGTGAACAGGAAACGATAGCGAAGAGTGCGCGCGGCTTCTTCAACAGAGAGTTTCTTTTCTTCGGCAAATGCATGCACGTCCGCGCTTTCAATGACGGATGGCAGACCAAGCCGTGCCGCCATCTGTTCCACAGTGTTGGCTTCGATATCGGAACTCTCGCGCAATCTGTGATTGAAATGAGCAACGATGATGGGATAACCCGCCTGACGAAGAATATCCATCAAACACAGGCTGTCTGGCCCACCTGATACTGCAACTACAATCGGCCGCGATGGATCCAGGCGGCACTGATCATGGAGAATGGAGTCCATACTGGGAAGCATTGACCTATTAAACCACAAGATTGAAGAGAAAACAGAAACTCATAACCCCCATCCCCAACCCTTCCCCCAAATCGAAGAACCGATTTGGGGGAAGGAAGATATTACAGCTGATACAACTCAACCAAAACGCCGCCCGTGGACTCGGGATGAATGAAAGCGTACTTTTTTCCATCTGCGGCGAGGCGCGGTACTTCGTTGATCAAGCGAACGTTCTTCGTTTTCAATTGCGCCAACATCCCCTCGATGTCGTCCACTTCGAGGCAGAGATGATGCATCCCCTGTCCACGCTTGGCGAGATATTTTGCGATACCTGAATCGTCGGTGGTGGGCATCACCAATTCCACTTCTGCGCCAGCAAGAGGCAGGAAGGCAACCTGCGATTTCTCGGCAGGCACATCGCGCAGTTCGTGAAGATGAATGCCCAATGCGTCGCGCCAGAAGGCGAGGGATTTTTCCATATCTTCCACAACGACAGCAACGTGATTAACGGCTTTGATAATAGGCATGGATTAATTGACTCCCATGAAACCGAATAATCTCCACATCCCTCGCATCATCGCGTGACCGAAATCCGGTTTCAAAAACTGATTCGGACACGACCCCGGAATGACCGCGATCCCGTTCTGACGCGCTTTTTCCACCGCCTCCTGCGAGACGCTGGTTATGCTCGCCGCGAGACCGGGTTTCGTCCCCATCATGCAGTGCATCCAGACGTGTTTGACGCCCAGGTCCACGCATTGCTGAACGATCTCATCTGTCACCTTCGGATTGGCAAGAATAAAGACCGCGTCGGGTTTTTCGGGAATGGATTTCAAATCGGGATAACACGGCGCGCCGTCATAGGTTGCGATGCGCGGATTAACCGCGTAGACCTGATAACCGCTGTCCTTGAATTTGTTGTACGCCATGTTACAGCCTGTCTCACGCTTATCGGATACGCCGACCACAGCGATTTTTTTCTGGGCAAGGAAATCCTGCACCATGTTATCAATCTTTGCCATGAAATTTCTCCTTGATGAAAATTAGTACAGATGGGATTATATGCAATCCCAATCCATTCACAAGTGACGAACATCACTCCCCAAATCCCGCAGGCGGAATCCCCAGCGCCTGGATGAGCCGCGCCCAATAATTGACCTGCGCAGCGGTACTGGCGAGAATCACAAACTCGCGTTCTGTGAACGCGGCTTTCACTTTCTCCACCAGATCAGGATGGAATTTCAGCGGTGTGGACGAGATGACGCGCGCGTAGGCGATTGCCAGTTTTTCGCGTTCGCTGAAAGTGGTTACCCTCTCGAAGTCCCCGCTCAGGGACGCGGCCTCCTCGTCTGTGATGCCGTCAGCGCGATAGGCGTGCGAGTTCATGTCAACGCAAAAGGGACAGGCCGCCGCGACCGAGGCCGTCATGCGAACCAACTTCAAGAAACGGCGACCCAGCCTCCCGTCCGCGTGAGCGACGAGGGCCTCCAGCGCTCCCGATCCAATGGCGGCTTTCGGGTACCAGGCCAAAATCCGCGCGGGGAGCATCACTTTCCCCGTCACTTTTTCCGAGAGCAAAATCCCGAGTTTGAGAAAGAACGGAATCCGTTTGGGTGGTTCGATGAATGCGTGCATGGTGCCTCCATTCCTATTCTACAGCATGGCTTGAGATGGCGGTTTTTGTAATCTTGAAGCGCGCTTCAAGAATTTTGATATTTTTAAGAAAATACTTGACAAAATAGAAATTTTATTTATAATAATTGAAATTCGGCAACATAAACATTGATTTTATTGAGGCTGCCATGAAAAAGCCCAACCAACCCGTCCCGCCAAACTGGGCCAAGAAATATTTCACCATTTTCGCAGGCCAATCCCTCTCCATTTTCGGGAGTGGACTGGTGCAGTTCGCGCTGGTCTGGTATCTCACCCAGCAGACGGGATCGGCCACTGTGCTCGCCACGGCCACACTGGCGGCCATCCTGCCCGACGCTTTGTTTGGCCCGCTGATTGGCGCGCTGGTGGACCGCTGGAACCGCCGCCTGATCATGATCTTCGCGGACCTGTCCGTGGCAGTTGCGACGGTGGCGCTGGCCATCCTGTTCGCAACCGGACTCATCCAAATCTGGCACATCTACGCCATTCTTCTCATTCGCTCGGTGGGCGGCACTTTCCATTATTCATCCATGGGTGCCTCCACTGTCCTACTGGTTCCATCTGACCAACTACAACGCATCTCAGGCATCAATCAGACCCTGCGCGCGGCCATCAACATTATCTCCCCACCCACAGGCGCTCTCCTGCTCGGCATCCTGCCCATGCAGGGCGTTCTCTTCATTGACGTGGCGACCGCGCTTTTTGGCATCCTGCCACTCTTGTTCCTGTCCATCCCCCAACCCGTCCGCGAATTGGACGCGGCAGGCAAACACAAAACCAGCGTTGTGCAGGATATGAAAGAAGGCTTCCTGTATATCTGGGCCTGGCCGAGCCTGCTTGCCATCATCATTATGGCCTTGCTGGCAAACTTCCTGCTCACGCCCACAGGCTCGCTCATGCCCCTGCTTATCACCAAACACTTCGGCCTCGGCGCGCTCGAATTCGGCTTGATGGATTCCGTTTGGGCCTTCGGCATGGTTGGCGGCGGAATTCTCCTTAGCGTGTGGGGCGGCTTCAAAAAGAAAGTCGCCACCGCCATGATGGGCGTCATCGGCATCGGTCTCGGCATCCTGATCGTCGGCCTCGCACCCGCCAACATGTTCTGGATGGCCGTCGCAGGCATGGCATTCTCTGGCATGATGAACCCCATCACCAACGGCCCGCTCGGCGCGATCATGCAGGCCAACGTCAAGCCCGAAATGCAGGGGCGCGTGATGGGCGTGGTCAATAGCCTCGCCATGTTGATGACGCCGCTCAGCCTGATCATCGCAGGCCCGGTCTCAGACGCCATCGGCATCCGCACCTGGTATTGGGTCGCGGGTCTGCTCTGTCTCTTGATGGGCATCGGCTCATTCTTCATGCCCATCATCATGAACGTGGAAAAGGATCGCAACGGGATGGCGGACTCTCCCGCTGTGACGATGACCGCCTAAATCGCTTCTTCTCGCGACGACAGGCCCGCGTCTTTCTGGACGTGGGCCTGTCTCCGTATAAAGGCGTTCGCGTGGGGCGGGATGGTATCCCGCCTTCGCGCCTGGCGGATTATCAATCCGCCCCACGATCCCGCGGCCTCTTCCGCAGAGACTCAACTCCCATCGAGATCAACGTGAACGCGACCGACAGCGCGCCAAAGGCCAGCAAGACGATTCGCCAATCCACGACCTGCCACCAATTGGACGTTTGACTCTGCCCCGCGCCGCCCCCCTGTCCCTGCCCCACGCCTCCTCCCTGACCTTGCGCGGGCGCGGTCGTGGACGCGTTATTCCGCAACCAGGGCGGACCTCCGCCGCCCGCGCGCGTGGGCGTCGCGACTTCGGGCGCGGTCGGCTCCCACTGACGGACGAAGCCCACGACGGCCTGAATCTCCGCCTCGGTCATGCGATCTCCCCAGGCGGGCATGGCCGTGCCAGGGACGCCCTGCGTGACGATCTGTTGAATGGCAAGATCAGACGTATCGGTCAAAAATGATTTCACGTTCAAGGCGGGCGCGCGTTGCGTTCCCTGCCCCTCGGGGCCATGACAGCGCGAGCAATTCTGTGCGAAGAGTTGACTGCCCAACGCGATGCTTTCTTCGGTGGTCGGGATCGGCACATTCGGCGCGGGCAAAATTCCCGCGGGGACTTCATCCCAGCGTTGGACGAGGGAGACGAGCGCGGCGATCTCATCGGCGGTGAGCGCGTTCTGCCAGCCCGCCATCAGCGTGCCAGGGCTTCCGAGTGTGACGGTGCGCGTCAACTCGTCGGCGGCCTTCTCTCGGACGAGGGGATCATTCAGCGCGGGCGCGATGGCCGTGCCGAGTCCGTCCGAGCCGTGGCAGGCGATGCAGTTGGCCGCGAAAAGTTGGATGGCGGCTTGAAGCGTCGCGCCGTCGGGGAGAGTGGCTACCTCGGCGAGCAACACGGGATCGGGTTCGGTGGTGAACGGGACGAGG